>JAJFMA010000292.1 GCA_021772415.1 Chlamydiota bacterium | reverse complement strand
CATTGCGTCCATTGCGTCCATTGCGTCCATTGCGTCCATTGCGTCCATTGCGTCCATTGCGTCCATTGCGTCCATTGCGTCCATTGCGTCCATTTTAGGCACCTCTTTATGTGCTATTCATTGACAGAGACGGCTAATCTTGGCATGCTTAAGACAAAGTAATGCGTTCGTATTATGGATGCTGGATCACTCTAGAGATGTAGGCAAGTTTGCATGCAGTTGAAAGACCTATTGCTTGAACACTCCACAGAAGCGGGAATAACGCTAGCTCTCGACGACGAAGGCGCTTGTCACCTAGTCATCAACGACAAATACGTTGTTAATGTGGAAGCCGGAGATGGAAACAACTTCTATTTTTACTCGCACCTAGCCCAGATTCCTCAGGTGGGAAACGAGAATATTTTCCGACTGCTACTGCAGGCACACCTCTACGCCAAAAAGACGCAAGGGGCGATTTTTGGCTTGGACCCGTCCGGCACGAAGATCATTCTGTTTAGGGATCTCGACTGCGACAGCACAGACTACACGCGTTATAAAGCTGAGCTTCAGAACTTTGTCGACCAGCTCGCTTTTTGGGACGAAGAGCTCCAAAAAATTGGGCAGGGGAACGGCTCTGAGGACAAAAAAAACGACGACCAGGACGACGACAAGCCTGGCGGATGGATTAGAATGTAAGGACTCGATAGGAAAACAATGAAAGTTAACGTTGAAGAATTTAAGCAGTACCTCGCCTCCCTCGATATCGACTCGGAGATCCTCCCCACCACTGACATGGCGACGATAGATCAACTCGACATCCCCATCGGTGTCGATGACCAGGACCGCGAGCGCAGGATCATTGTCATGGTCGACCGCGAAGAGCCTGAGGAAGACGAACTCGAAGAAGAAGACGCCGTCCATCTCGTTAAATTCCTTGGGGTAATGCCCGTACCTGTTAAAGAAGAGCTCCTAGGGGAGACGGCACGGATGGTGTCATTTATCAATCACGTCGCCGACGTCCCAGGTTTCTTGCTGACAGAACCCCTGTCGTCTGTGCACTTTCTCTATACACTTCCATGCCCTGGCGGACAAGTTGAGCCCATCCAGTTTGTGGCAAGTATTGGATTAGTAGGGTCGATGGTCGACTTGTACCAAAGTCAGATCGAGAAGGTTTCCACTGGTGAAGTCACCTTCGACAAAATTCTTGCTGGCGAGGTCGAAATCGAAGACGACTTCGATGACGACGACAGTGAGTATGATGACGACACTACTGAGGACAATTAAGCGTCTTTTCATGGTAGCAGTACTGTCCCCATAGAACACGTAGCAACTGATCAAACATCTGATAGCGTGTGACGAGGCCATCGGTAAAGACGCCGATGGCTCCTTCTTTGGATCCTAAATTCTCAATGCCTACATGTTCGTGCATGATTGTTCCAAGCTCCGTGCCCTGAGACAGGGTATCCCAGAAGCTGTCAGGTAGACGGATAACGGGGCCACTCGTAACAAAGACAGCGCCATCCTTGCTGACGAGAACGCCCCAGTGACACAGATAGGGCTTTCCATCTGATAAGCAGACCCCGCCTTCGAGCCCAATGCCGATGTCGGCATGTGAACGCGACAGTGCTTCGTGGGCGCGTCTTTCAGCGCCACTACGGGTCTCCCTTTCACTTAAGGGTTGCTTAGAGACTCCTGGGTTTGCATCTACAGATACGACCTCCAGCCCAATAGGTTCCAAGATGTCGCGTGCAGCACGCTCTTTGGTTGGATTTTTTGATCCTATTGCGACCTTCCTCACGAAGTCTCCTCTCTGGGGTGGATGACGGGGGAGGTTAGCAGGTGGACAGCATTTCTTCAATAGACCAAGCATGAAGCGTACATGTTCACGGGGTGGGCGAGGTAGGTTTCGCAGTAGTTGATTCATCTCAGAAACAAAATCCGTCCTGAGGCCGGAAGGGCTGGCAACCTGTATAGCCTGGGGCGTAGCCCCAGGTAGGCTAATTAAGCTCCGGCGCGCTGTAAGTGCGACACATGTTTCGCATGGATGTGTCGCACTTACTGCGCTCAGAGTGTATTTTGGACTTACCCAGGGCGTCGCCCTGGGCTATACTGCTTGCTGGCCTTTCAGGCCGTCGGAAAATGTGCTAGCTCATGTGGGATAATGCTCATTTCGTCACCACTGTCAATTTCTTTACACTCTCGAAGGAGCGACAGAGGGTATTACGAGAATGGATTTCATAATTTCATTAGTGTGTCGCTCCGTTGGAGCTCGATGTTCTCTCTAGTCTACCTAGCCCTCACGGGCTAGGCTGTAAAGCTGTCGGGCCTTCGTCCCTAGAAAACGTGCTTTTGGAGTTCACGCTATCGTTTCTAAGCTCGTTCTTCAAGGTAGACCACGGGCAGTATGAACTATCGATCGAGTCATGAAAGCGGCCAGACCTCATCACGGCGCTACGCCTTGAATATGCACTTCAAAAACATTCTTGTTATTAATTAAACGCGCTCTCATTCGTTAGTTACTTAAATAAAGTCGAATGTGCAGTAGTAAACTAATTATTTAAATAGATGTAAATACATGATATAATAA
>JAJFMA010000291.1 GCA_021772415.1 Chlamydiota bacterium | reverse complement strand
CCTCCAGTAGCTCCATGTGATGTAAATGACAGAGAGCAGTAGCGCCGTCACCGCGAGGTCACCGAGTGTCCAAGCAAACTGCCACAGCACTGCGAGTAGCACGACAATTAGAGGGTAAAATAGCACGGTGACATCTCCTGTGTATCAGTGAATGTGCGTGTGGTCTGAAACGAGAACACGGCTTCCTTCATGTAGCGACCGCGCCGCTGCTTCGGCAAGGCGTTGTGCTTTCAGGCCATCCGTTCCTGACGTGCGGGGTGTGGTGACGCCACGTAGTACATCGATGAAGTGGTCGAGCTCCTTGCGGTATGCTTCGCGGTAGCGGGCGACAAAGAATGGCTCGTTGGAGATCTGTAGGGGCAGATTGCTGGTGCGTATGACGCCTTTAGCTCCAAAAGCCTCTACACGCTGGTCATAACCCTCGATGCTGCGTCGGCTGTTATGGATGTGGCACAGCTTGCCGCTAGCAGTACGTAGAAGGACTACAGCCGTGTCGACATCGCCTTCCTGCCGAATGCGCGGATCTACGAGGCAGCTGGCGAGCGCTGTGACTTCTACAGGTTCTTCACCCAGGAGCCAGCGTGCCATGTCGAAATCGTGGATCATCATGTCGTAGAACAAACCGCCACTGCGTTTCAGATATTGTAGGTCGGGAGGATGGGGGTCGCGGCTGGTGATACGCAGCACTTCGACATCACCGATTTCTCCGGATTGAATGCCGTCGTAGACGGTTTCGAAGGCCGCATCGAAGCGGCGATTGAATCCTACACATAACGTGGTGTTGTGTTTTTTCGTGACCTCGACAGCATGCTCAGCCTCTTCAGCAGTCATGGCAATGGGTTTTTCGCAAAGTACTGCAATGCCGCGTTGCGCCGCCGTTATAATCGCTGCGACATGTGTTGGCGTCGGGCTCGCGATAACGAGGGCGTCGATGTCGGGATGTTTGTCGAGAGCCTGCTCTACAGTGTCATAGTGCTTACACGGCAAAGCATAGTCTACAGGTTGAGGGTCGACGACAGCGGCAACCTGTGCGGAGGGGTGATTGAGAATGTTAGCGAGGTGAAGCTTTCCCATGGCGCCAAGGCCACAGAGGCAGATGTTAACCATAGCAGTTCCTATTGTGGCATGTGGATGGTGGTGGGTGTAGAATTCGTTCTTTCAGGTGTCACCCAGCGTGTTGTGACAGTTTTTGTCTGCGTGTAGAAGCGCACAGCATCCTTGCCGTAGGCATGGAGATCGCCTTGGATTGAACCTTTAGCGCCACTAAAGCTAAAAAATGGCAGCGGCACCGGAATGGGGATATTGATACCTATCATGCCTACGTCGATGTTGTGCTGGAAGTGACGTGCCGTATGCCCTGAATGGGTAAAGATAGCGCTCCCGTTGCCGTGGGGATTGGCATTGATGAGCTCAATGGCTTCATCGAGGTCTTTGACGCCCACGAGAATAAGGACAGGACCAAAGATCTCTTCCTGGTAGATAGACATCTCGGGCTTAACCTCGGAGAAGATCGTAGGCCCCACCCAGTTACCATGTTCGAAACCCGGAACTTTTACGTGTCGTCCATCGAGAAGTAGGCGTGCTCCGTCGTGGACGCCAGCGTCAATGAGACCTATCACGCGCTCTTTAGCTTGTGGAGATATTAGCGGACCCATGTCGACGCTAGGGTGCTCGCCAGCGCCAATGTGTAGAGAACGCGCCTTTTCGACGATGTCGTCAGTCCATTCTCGGGCTTCTCCAACGAGGACTGCAACGGATATGGCCATACATCGCTGTCCCGACGCACCGAATGCTGCTCCAATGAGGGATGAAATCGCACGCCCTTTGTGTGCATCGGGCATGAGTACTGCGTGGTTTTTGGCGCCAATCAGAGCTTGGCAGCGCTTGCCATGTTTGCTGGCGCGTTCGTGGACAGCACGCCCAACTTTTGATGAGCCAACAAAGGAGACCGCTTTGACGTTGGGATCCTCACAGAGATTCTGGACAACTTCGGCGCCGCCATGGACGACATTGAGGACACCTGGAGGCAGACCAGCGCGTTGGGCAAGATCTGCGATAAGCATTGCCGTCATGGGGGTGCGCTCCGACGGTTTGAGCACAAAAGTATTACCCGCGGCAATAGCCATAGGGAACATCCACAAGGGCACCATTGCAGGGAAGTTAAACGGAGTGATTCCAACGCAGACACCAAGGGGCTGGTGGAGCGAGAACGTGTCGATGCCGCGGCCGACATTCGAGACCGTTTCTCCCATAAGGAGGCTTGCGATATTCGCCGCTTGTTCGACGACTTCGATACCTCGGAAGACATCGCCCTTGGCATCATCGAGGGTTTTGCCCTGCTCACGTGTGAGACATAGGGCAAGTGCATCATGGTTCTCACGTAGCAGGTGCTGCAGCCTAAGGAAGACACGAGCCCTTTGAGATACTGGCGTTTCACTCCAGTCGCGGTACGCACGACGTGCGGCCTCCACAGCGCAGTCGATCTCGTCGCTGGTGGCGAAGGGGACGCGCGCCAAAAGCTCTTGATTTGCAGGGTTTAAGATGTCTCCAAACTCCGATGTCTGAGAGACTACTGACTGCCCATTGATCAGCAGTTTCAGAGTCTCTGGCTCGGTTTTAGTAGTCGAGGTATGTTCTTCTGTAGACGTATCCATATATCCCTCAGGGGTTGTTAATTATTTTTTAGCACTTTTCGCCTTAAAGGGACACAAACGACACAAGGGACACAAGGGACGGAGTGCTTTTAGTCTTTTGTACTTATTAAATCCTTCATGTTCTGTGGCTTACATATCTAGATTTTCTCGTTGGTGTTCGTCTTGACTTTCTTGGGTGATTTATAGAGGACTTGTTCTTAGCTTTTGTTGTGTTTGTCGCCTTCTAATTCGGAAAACCATGGAGGACATGGAGGGAAGAGCATGGAGGTCGTGGAGGACGAATTGTGGCTGTTGCTGTCTTTATGCCAAAACACAGTACTTAAGTTGATCGTCTATAGGTGTCTTTCAATAAGGGTTAATGTAAGACGCTTTTTGAACTGCTGGCTCCTCCATGTTCTCCATGCAGATCTCCATGTCCTCCATGGATTTTCTCTTGGGTGTTCGCTTTGGCTTTCTTGGGTGATTCATAGAGGACTTGTTCTTAGCTTTTGTTGTGTTTGTCGCTTTCTAATTCGGAAAACCATGGAGGGAAGAGCATGGAGGTCATGGAGGACGAATTGTGGCTGTTGCTGTCTCGGTGGTGGCTTTACTAGTTTCAAATGGATCTCGATCGTTCTTACATCGAGGGTGCAGAAGAAGCACTGTCACTAAGTCGCAAAGACCCTAGCGCATGTGTAAAGATGACGGTGTAGCACACAAGAGGCACAACAAAAGACACATGTAGTGAAAGCGTATCAGCTAACAGCCCCTGCATTACTGGGAAAAGTGCGCCGCCTATTTGTGCCATACATAGGACTCCGGCGACTTGGCTTTTGTGTTCTCCGGCTAAAGCAAGCCCTTCACCGAAGATGCAGGGGAACATGATGGAATTGCAGAGACCTAACGCTAGTATAGCTAGCATCGCCGCTCTGCCTTCGAGTGCTAGTGCTAGGCTCACTAGAAGCATCCCCGCCGCGGCGTGTAGCGTCATGAGCTTCTTGCTGTCGATGTAACGCAGCATCCATTGGCCAACAAAGCGGCCAAGCATAATGCCTCCCCAGTAGTAGCAGGACGTCCTTGCTGCCTGCTCTATGGTCATCGCTGCGATGTTGGGGTCCTGAAGGAATTTGATGAGGAAGCTTCCCACGGCCACTTCGGCACCGACGTAGCAGGCAAGGGCGATAAAGCAGCCTCTTAGTGCTGGCGAACTACTAAGTTCTTGGAAGCCATGCAGAGGCGACGGCGCCACCGACGTGGGGCGTGTAGGGAGCCCGACAGCGCTAACGGCGATAGCGATCCAAAGGAGTGAGCAACATAGGTAAATTCTTTCGAAGGGAAACAGCGCAGTAGCTCCGACAAAGAAACCTCCCAAATAGGGAGCTAAGACCATTCCTGCACATGTGAACGCTTGCGTCGTCATCAGACGTCGCGGCGCTGACTCTTCAGGGCCAAGAAGAAAGGCGTACGTGTTTGCCGACACCTGAAGAACGGCGACACCGGCTCCAAGTGTGAAGATAGCTCCCAGTACTAGCGGGAAATAGAGGAGTGCCGCAGCAAAATAGGCTGCTAATGCCCCTGCACCTCCTAATAGCAGGCCCGTGACAATCGCTTTGGGGTAGCCCACCCTAGCCACAAACGCTCCGGCCAGAGGAGATACGGTGAAGTAGGCACCGTAGAAGCACAGCTGTATGCACATGATCTCAGTGTAGCTGAGAGCAAGCACATCCTTCAGATAAGGGATGAGCGTGTCGTTTAGCGTCGCCGACATCCCACAGAGGAAGAAGGCAGCGGTTACAACCGTCAAAGCAAATCGCATGGGCGGCACCTGGGTGCTGTCCGTGTGGCGGCTACTGCACTAAACCAGTGGTGCGAGCAGCTGTGTTTCCCGGTTCTGGGCTTTAGGAGTCTCAAGTTGTGTCATCATCTCAGCTTTACTGAGGAGGTAACGTGCAGTCTGGTAACCTAGTCGGGCGTAGGCAAAAGGATGTGCAAGACGCGGGTCCTGCTCCGCTTCGATGACAAGCCATCCTCGGTATCGCGCACGCACTAGAGCTTTCATCAGTGGAAGGAATTCGAGTCCTTCATTGTCTTCGGAGCCGTTGTCTCCAGGGACTGTGAAAACTCCGGCGAGGATAGAGTCGGTGAAGCTTGCACCGTCGCGCAGTTGGGCGTTGAGGCGCGGGTAGCGTACATTTTTTAGGTGGATGTGCCCTACACGTGACGAGTGCTTCTCCCATACACTTAAGATGTCTGCTCCAGCATACACGAGATGACCCGTGTCGAAGAGTAGCTGCAGATGTGTCGTCGAGTTGATGAGTTTGTCGATGTCGTGCTCCGTCTGTACAACGGTGCCCATGTGGTGGTGGTAGGCCGTTCTCATTCCGTGGTCTGTAGCTATCTCCACGAGCCTTTCGAGGCCATGGCAGAGACGCTGCCATCCATCCTTATCGAGAGATGGCCTTTTTGACAGAGGAGTTTTGGGTTCACGGTGAATGGAGCCCGAGCACTCAGCGAGAATGACCAGGTCACTTCCGAAGGCTTTGAGGAACTGTAGATGCTCGATAAGTCGCTGGCGTTCCTGTTCGAAGTCGTTTTTGAGGAGAAATGTCGAGTGCCATCCTCCTACAAGCTCCAGACTTCGCTGCCGCAGCAGTGCTGGTGTTTGTGTTAGCGGTGTGCGCATGGCATCTTCGAGTTCTACGCCGGCATAACCAATGAGGGCCGCCTCGGAAAGCCCTTGTTCAACGGGAATGTGTTCTCCAAGCGAGGGAATGTCGCTATTCATCCAAAAGAGCGGATTGACGCCTATGCGGATTCCTGTCGTTGCGTGGTTGTCCATATGGTTCCTATGTTAGTGCTTCCTGACGTTAACGAGATGCTCTCGGTAGTTTTTGTATGCCTCTTGTACAGCCTTGGATTCGGAATGTGCGGGAATAGGTACGTCCCACCATGCTGATCCTGGAGTACTGAGGGCATGATCTGTTTCAATGACGGTGACGCAGGTTTTATCGATGTTTGTGTTAGCGGCAAGGGTGGCACGCAGCTCGGCGATGGTCTCGACTTTAGTGGCGTGGACGCCGTAACTGCGGGCATTGGCGGCGAAGTCAATGTCGACAGGATTTCCGGATGTGTCGATGAGAAGATTAGACCACGAAGCGGACCCACATCCTTGCTGAAGCCTGTTAATACAGCCGAATCCGTGATTGTCGAAGACGACAACATTCAGCTTAAGGCCCAACACACGCGTTGTTAGCAGTTCCGTGTGGAGCATGAGGTAGCTGCCGTCACCGACTACAACAAAGACCTCTCTGTTGGGATTGGCGAGCTTGACGCCTAAGCCTCCGGCGATCTCGTGCCCCATACAGGAGTAGGCGTATTCTAGGTGATAGCCATCGTTGCGAGATGTCTTCCAGAGGCGCTGTAGCTCACCAGGGAGGCCTCCGGCTGCTGCCACCACGATACCGTCGGTGCCGGCGATGTCGTTGACGACTCCTAGGGCATGAGCATCGGTGATGGGGGCACTGTCGTTGTGTGTTGTTGTGTCGACGACAAAGGCATCCCACTGCTGCTTTTCGCGGCTGCAGCGCTGGCGGTAGGCGCCCAGTGTTGTGTGATCACGTAGCTCTTTCGAGAGCTTCTCGATCCCAGCTTTAGCGTCGCATATCAGCGGTAGAGCGCGTAGCTTGTGGGCATCGAAAGATGAAACGTTTAGCCCAATAAACTCTGCTTTGGGATTACGGAAAAGACTCTTTGATGCTGTGACAAAGTCATTGAGGCGTGTGCCTACACACAGAATGACGTCGGCTTCAGCAGCGATGGCGTTTGCTGCCGCTGTTCCCATGACACCTATTCCACCAAGGTTGAGCGGGGCATCGTGGGGTAGAGTCCCCTTACCTGCCTGTGTTTCGACGACAGGAATGCCGTGCCTGCTAGCGAAGCTGTTTAGAGTCTCGCAGGCGCCGCTGTAGTGAACACCTCCTCCTGCGATGATAAGAGGTTTCTTAGCTTGTGCTAGCGTTTCGGCGCAGGTTTCCAGCTGCTCGGGATCGGGCTGGGGACGGAAGATGCGATGAATGCGTGTTTCGAATAATTCTACGGGGTAGGCGTAGCTTTCCGCTTGCACATCCATAGGCAGGGCGAGTGTTACTGGGCCGCGCCGGACGGGATCGAGGAGTGTCTGCACAGCGCGCGGAAGAGCATGTATGAGCTGCTCCGGGCGGTAGATGACATCGTAGTAACGGCTGAAGGGTTCTAGGCTGCTGTTGGCGGTAATGAGGGGCGAATGCTCCCATTCGAGCTGCTGCAGTACTGGATCCGGAAGGCGGCTGGCGAATATGTCCCCGGGCAAAAATAGCACTGGCAGGCGGTTTGTGTGGGCGAGAGCACAGGCGGTGACAAGGTTTGTAGCTCCTGGGCCTATAGATGTAGTGACTGCCATGGCCCGCCGACAGCGATAGGCCTTAGCATAGGCAATGGCAGCATGAGCCATGCCCTGCTCATTCTGTCCACGGAAGGTAGGTAGTGTGTCGCGCACGTCGTACAGCGCCTGACCCATCCCCACAACGTTGCCATGCCCAAATATCCCCCAGACACCTCCGAGCAGAGACTCAATCGAACCATCGAGAAGTTCGGTCTTCTGTGCCATCAAAAAGCGCACGAGGGCTTGTGATGCTGTTAACGTGACGGTTTTGTTTTGTTTCGTGTCAGTGCTAGGTGTTGTGAGCATAGCTTAAACTCCTAAGCGCTGGAGGGTGAAATGTTCCATCATCTTCAGGTAGCGCTCTGCTACCTCGTCGACGACCTCGTTGTCTGCCATCGTGCCGGCAAACCAATGACCGGCAGCGTGTCCCCAGATGGATCTGCCGATGGCAAAGCCTTTAATAGGTGCGACAGTTTCAAGTTGGGAAAAAACCTCTTCTAAAACCTCCAAAGGCTCGCTCTTACCCAGAAGCAGTATCCCACGGCAGTGAGGGTCATAGTGCTGGATAAGGGCGTGGGTTTTGTTCCACGCCTCCCTTGAGATGTTGGGCATCAGCTTCCACCACGTGGGATGGATGCCTGCACGGTAGTATGTTTCGATGGCTTCTACAGGAGAGGGATCAGTAGTCTCTTCGTAGTGGGGGATGATCTCGACGACAAGCTGGTGTCCCCACGTTGTACACGCCTCGTTGAGTTGACGTAGGCGCTGCACCTGGATCTGGAAGGTGTGGCTATCTTCCAATGGCGGCTGGACGGTGAGCACTTTGACAACGTGGTCTCGGGGCCAATGGCGTAGTAGCGTCGATGCCTCCTGGGCACGCAGGAAATTTAGGGGATAGCTTCCAGGCGCTTCAATACAGCGCGCACACCACAGCTGCGCGGGGTTAAGGCGCCGCAGGATGTCGCTGCCATATTCTTCGTCGACGATAATCCCCTGATTTACGGGGATATCGGCTTCGAGGGTTTTTAGCACAGCCTCGTATAGCAAATTCTTGAAGCGACGCACATGGTCGTGATTGCGGTGGTGGCGCGTCATCAAGGTCTTGAAGTACAGACGGTGATCGATAGCGAGTATACAGAGAGGACGCGCGTCTTCAACGCAGTGTGAGATGCTGCGATGTACTCTATTTAGCGGAATCATAGACTGTATGGGCTCGGGCTGCGACAGATAGTGCTGCAGCTCGTCCCAGTAGGGGATAGCGGGCGAGCAGCCGTGCCGCGCTGCAACGAGAGCGCCGCAGGCATTCCCCCATTGGCAGCTGGTCTCCAGGGATTCGTCTCTAAGCCACCCCCGTAAAAAGCCACTGAGAAAGGCATCTCCGGCACCTAAAGTATTGAGGACTTTGATAGGGAATCCTGGAGCGGAGACCTTGGCGTCAGCTTGCGGAGGGTAGGCGGTACATCCATCGCTACCTCGCTTGCGGACGATGGTGGCGCTGGTGCTTGTTCGCAGTGATGTAATAGCGTGGCCAATCTCTTCGCAGCTCGCCGCAATACGTAGCTCTTCTTCTGTGCCTACGATAAGGTCGCAGTGCTCTAGCACACTTTTTAGGCGCTCATGAACGCTATTTGTGGCGACATAGCGCTCGTCGCCACCATCGTCACCTGTAAGGCCCCACAGTACCGGCCTGAAGTCGATATCTAGGATGACACGCGTTCCGGATTCCTTCGCCAGCGCGACGGCACGCCTCGAGACGGCGGCGCTTTGTTCTGTAGAGAAGTGCGTTCCGGTGATAAGTAGCGCCTTACTCTGAGAAATTAGCTCAGCACTGATATCGCTCTCGTCAATGGCCATATCGGCGCAGTCACGGCGATAGAAAATTAAAGGAAACTCATCTGGAGGCTTAACACCTAAAAGCACTAAGCCCGTAAGCCGGTCGGGGTCCGTTGTGACGTGGCTGATGTCTACACCCTCCTCATCGAGGGTCTCACGAACGAAGCGCCCCATGGCTTCGTTGCCGACACGCGTGAGCATCGCACTGTGTAGTCCTAAACGGGATGTTCCTATCGCGATGTTTGCTGGGCAGCCTCCAACGTACTTGGAGAAGGTCGATGCATCTTCGAGACTTGCCCCGTACTGGTCCGAGTAGAGGTCTACGGCAGCACGTCCTATACAGACGATGTCAAATTCGCGTTCCTCGGTCATACTCCTACCTCCTCAGGAGCCCAAATGTGGGCGTGGCTTTCCTTAGTCCAAGAGTGCTCTTGAGTAAACTCCGGCACACTATAGCGTGCGTTCGGTAGGTGGCGGATCACCCATATATAGTACATGCCATACCCCGGCGCTGAGCACTGTGCGTGGTCGTTGTTGTCTAGAATTTTAACGGTGTCATATTGGCGGATCTTAAGGACGTCGTCGCCTAGCTCTCCGTGTCCGTATCCCTGAGGGTGTGTGAATCTGTAGTGGTAGATCTCTGGCTGCGGATGGTGGTGCGGAGGGTAGCTCGACCACCTCCCCGGCATGTTAACGACTTCACCCAAAACAAGCTGACTGTTGGGATGGGCATTGCCGTCGTCGAAGATCGTACGCACCCAACGCAGACATGTTCCCCCAACCTGACCCTTGCCGCGCTCTTCGTTGGCGACCTCGTGGGGGAAGTAGACCTCCGGAGGAAACGACTTGTGGTTCTCGGTAGAGAAATAGGCGATTTCGGCATCTTCAGAGGCACGCAACGTCCATTCCGTGCCGATGCTAACGTGCGCACAGAAGGGGCCTTCGTCAAAGAGAGAGCCACGCGAAGGTTGCTGGCGGCTTCCTTCAATGTCGAGCTCTATGGCGCCGTTAAGAAGAAGGATGGCGACCTCTTCGGTGGAGACCTCTTCGACGCTATCGCCTTTTTTCAGACGTATGATGTCGAAGGTGATGCCTGTGTCGCGACAGCTCTCCCCAGCGCGCGTGATGTGCGTCCTT
>JAJFMA010000030.1 GCA_021772415.1 Chlamydiota bacterium | reverse complement strand
TTCCTCCCTTTGCGTCTTAGCGTCTTTGCTCCTTAGCGTCGCAGGCTCCGCTGTCAAGTGCGTTAAAATTCTTGGATGTGTCTGAGGCTTTAGAGCACTGGCTCCAAGAGCCGTGAAGGCAGCATGGAGAGTTTGGTTGCTATATACGTGTTGGTCATTTTTTTGTGTTTATTGACTGTAATCAATAGGTAGTATATAAACTAAGTGATTTAACTAAATCAACCGAATTTACGAGTATGTTTTTAAATAAAGGTATTACTTGTAAGTGATCAGCGGGAACTGATCGCAACAACCAAAAGGATCGTTTTATGGAAGCAACCAATGATGGGACAACGAGAGGAGTCTGGAGCAATGCTTGGAGACAGGAAGGGATTTACAATAAAGTGAGCTACGTGGCTCAGCACCCTTTTGGCGCTGTGGTTGGGGCCGTAGCTGCTCCTATTAACTTCTGCGAATATGTTTGTAAGACAGCATACAATAATCCCAAAACGACGTTCTCTGTGATGGTGCTTTTAAGTAGTGCCATTTTTGCTATTGAAATGTTTGGTCAATATATCGCTCCAATGCAATGGGCCGGGACATCTTGCGGTTCAGCGTTTGTTGAGTGGGAAACTAGCTACCTTCAAGGTTGTAAAAACCTCGCCGGTATCGCGGTGCAAAATGTAATAGAGCCGATGGAATGTTATGTAAGGGGATTCTTCCCGCTCATGGATGACTGCGAGGCTATGATCTCCTATCACGGTGAATTCTAGCGGCGCTACTGGCGAGGCACAAAAAAAGGGATGGGTCACCGTCCCATCCCTTTATCGGACTTTCCAAGATGTGCGCATAACCCAGTGAGTAGGCTTGAATGCTAGCATTCAAGCTTTAAGCCGAAGCATGGCCACCGAGAGTTGCATCGCCTGGGTTAGCGAGTCCTGTACTACTAGCTTGTCGTGTCTTGGTCGTCGAATGTTTCGATGAGCTTGCGCATTCTCTTACCTGGTGTGAACTTCACAGCTTGGCGAGCAGGAATGACGATAGGCACAGACGCATTTTTGGGATTACGGCCGATTTTTTGCTTACGGACGACAACTTCGAAAACGCCGAAGTCGCGGAATTCTAGTCGATCACCTTGTGATAGGCACTGTGTCATTTTGTCCAAAAAGGCCTGGATGACGTGCCGAACGTCGTTAGGATGTATCCCCTTTTCTTGAGAGATGGAGGAGATTAGCTTCTTCTTTGTCATAGTTTTTTTCTTAGTCAGGGTGGCCATGGGCTCGGTACTCCTTGAGTTAGATTTACAATTCCGGTGACATGAAAACGTCGAGCATTGTCATATGCTACTCATTTTCAGACAAGTAATTTCCCAAACGCTCTCCGCGGGTGTCCTGTGACATCTGCTGCGTTCGGACCCATGCTCTGGCACAGTTCTGTGGAGGCTATTCCATTTGGCCATGGGTGGCCATTTGGCTAACCCCACAGATACCGAAGCATTTACCATCATAGATATAGAGATTTTGGTTTCAAGAATATTTTTTAGATATTTGCATTTCCCCAGGGTCTCCATATTTTTCCTTCTAGGTTAGAGTCCTATTTTTGGACTCTAACGAGCATTTTGTTCTTTTTGCCTGCGGCTAAAAGGAGCAAGCGATGGTCGATAAGTTGTTCTTTTGTAACGGTGAAGTCTACATCGTCGATTTTTCTGTTGTTGAGGTAGGCTCCGCCGTTCTGAATCAGGCGCCTGGCCTGTCCTTTGCTATTCGATAATCCTGCTGAGACCATGATGTCAATGACTTTGATGTCAACGACTTGGTCGCGGGCGAGTTCACAGCTTGGCATGTCGGCAGCGAGTAATTCTAGGCTTTCGGCATCTAGAGCGGTCTCTGCGCCGGGTTTAACCCCTTCTGTCACCTTTAGAGCAGTCTCTAGGCCTTGTTCACCATGAACGAGTCGGGTGACTTCTTCAGCCAGCTTCTTTTGTGCGGTGTTGGGAGCGTAGTTGGACTGTTGCATCTGCTCTTCGATGGCGTCAATTTCTTCTAAGTCTAAAAATGTCAGCATCTTAAGGAGCTTGATGACGTCGGCGTCGGGGATGCGTACTAGGTATTGGTAGAATTGGTAGGGCGACAACTTCTCTGGGCTTAGCCAGATGGCGCCTTGCTCTGATTTGCCAAATTTCTTTCCGTCGCTGCGAGTTAGCAGAGGGAATGTGCAGCCGTAGGCGGATTTTCCTCGGACTTTGCGAATGAGGTCTGTTCCTGCGGTGATGTTGCCCCACTGGTCGCTGCCTCCGAGCTCTACCTCGACATTGTAGTTGTCGTAGAGGTGAAGGAAGTCATACCCTTGTAGGACTTGGTAGCTGAATTCAGTGAAGCTCATGCCTTCGTCGGACTGTAGGCGGCTTCGCACGGATTCTTTGGCGAGCATGGGCCCTAAGCGAAAGTGGCGGCCGACATCTGAGAGAAATTGCGTGAAGGCAAAATTTTGGTACCAGTCGTAGTTGTTGAGGAGGATAGCTGGATTTGCGACGTCGTCGAAATCGAGGATCGTCGCTAGGTTCTTTTGAATGCCGATAGCGTTGGTGGCGACGGACTCGGGAGATAGCTGTGGTCTTTCGTGGCTCTTTCCTGAGGGGTCGCCAATAAGCGCGGTTGCGCCTCCAACGATAGCAACGGGGGTATGTCCAAACTTTTGAAACCACGCGAGCCCGATGATGGCAACGAGGTTTCCTAGGTGCAGGCTATCGCCGGTGGGATCGAATCCACAATACACCTTGAGTGGGCTTTCGGCGCGCGTGCGCAGTTCTTCGGATGTGATGGCGTCGATAAACCCGCGCTTGTTCAGCACGTCGATGACGTTGGCCATGTCTGTTTGTCCTCTCCATTGACAGTGCCACAAACAATAGAAGTCTAAGTGGTTTTCTGTCAACGGTCTACATGAACGTTTTTGCGACGCCTGTTGTGGGCTCGGTTAGTTATTAAATATTTATTCCCATTATGAGATTTGCTTTAAGAAGAAGAAACCATGGAGGCCATGGAGAGAAGAAGAAGGTCATGGAGATGAAAGGACGCATAGAGACCTACATTTCAAATCGTTAGGATCAATACCCTTTTCATATTTCGTACCCTTACTGCGTGAATTCGTTTACCGACATCACCCGGGCTGCTCGGAAGCCAGGAAGTGTAGGAAGAAAAAGACAACAGAGTTAGAAATGCTCTCTCCATGACCTCCTTCCTTTCTCCATGGCCTCCATGGTTCCTCTTAGGGGTTATGGAGAGTGCTAGAAAGGGTTGTCGGTGTCGATGAATTGTGTGTCGAGCTTGAGGGTATGGCTCAAGTGCTGGGCGATGGCTTTGGGGCCTACTTTTTCTGTGGCCGAGTGCCCTAAGGCAAAGAAGTTGATGCCTTCTTCGAATGCGAGATTCCAGATGGGTTCATCTTGAGTGCCAGTGACAAAGGCGTCAACACCTTGATCGATGGCTTCTTGGATACTCCAGTGGGCGCCTCCGGAAATGAGGGCGACGCGTTGGATTGTGTCTTTACCTCCGAGGGCTGTAGATGCCGGGTGGCCGTAGTATTCTTCAAGTGCAGAGGTGAAGTCTTGTGTGCTTGTGGGAGCTATGCTTCCTTTAATACCTACGTGTACGCCTTTAAAGAGTCCAAAGGCTTGGAGTTCAGTCCAACCAAGATCGCGAGCGGCTTTCCAGTTGTTGCCAACTTCGGTGTGGGCGTCCAGTGGAATGTGGTAGGCGAGGAGGCTAATGCCGTGATCCAAGAGGAGTTGGAGTTTGCGCTTTTTTGATCGCGTGATG
Source organism: Chlamydiota bacterium (assembly GCA_021772415.1). Lineage (GTDB taxonomy): Bacteria > Chlamydiota > Chlamydiia > Chlamydiales > JAJFMA01 > JAJFMA01. The sequence continues at coordinate 3,844 of JAJFMA010000030.1, read as the reverse complement.
TTGTAGGGATCGCCCTCCCAGAACATGCCGTGGTGGACGACTAGAGCATCGGCCTCGCTGGCGACGGCGGCCTCGATCGTCTCTAAGCTAGCAGACACCCCTGTCGTGACGCGGTGGATTTCTTCTTTTCCTTCGACCTGGAGGCCGTTGGGAGAGCGGTCTGGGAACTCTTTGGGAGAGAGCAGTGTGTCTAGATGTGTACAAAGTTCTTGTAATGTAATCATTGTGAGCTCCAGAATGACGTTTAGGGGCAGGTTAGCACAAAGCGCCTTGCTGTAAAAGCCTTATGCAGATGTCAGGTAAACGCACTCAAGATACGACCGCCGCCGCCAAGCGCGCCGCTGCCGAGCTTGCCGCCCAATGGGTGGACGAGGGCATGTGTGTGGGCTTAGGCACAGGCTCTACGGCATCGCTGTTCATTCGGGCGTTAGCAACGCGGGTGAGTGAGGGGTTGAAGGTCACCTGTGTGGCAACAAGCGTAGCTTCGCATGACCTCGGCGTCGAGCTGGGTCTGTCCATGGTTTCTGCGGACGCTATTACCGAAATCGATATCACTGTCGATGGCGCTGACGAGATAGATCCGCACAAGAACATGATTAAAGGCGGTGGTGGCGCGTTGCTACGCGAAAAAATTATCGCGTCTATTAGTCGTGAAATGGTCGTTGTCGTCGATGAGTCAAAGCGTGTGCCGAAGCTTGGGGCTTTCCCTTTACCCATCGAGGTGCTTCCTTTTGGCTTCGCTGCCACCTGTGCGCAGATAGCGAAATTGGGCTTGAAGCCAGTGACACGTACCAACGCACAAGGTGATCCCTATGTAACAGATGGGGAGCAGCATCTTGTTGATGTCGACATGAGGGAGTGGGCCGGCTCCTATACAGATCTTGATATAGCTTTGCATGCGATCCCTGGCGTAGTGGAGACTGGGCTGTTTCTTGGTATGGCGGGCCGTGTAGTCGTGGGATGCAAAGATGGCTCTACGGAGCTTTGGCAAGAGGTTGAGAGGTAGTTGTGTATACAGAACTTGTACAGTTGTCGTTTGACAAAATCATGCAAACGCGCTCCTACACCATAGTGGTGCTGGGGACATCTGAGAAGCGGTTTGCTATCTACACAGACCCTTCGATTGGACGTCGTCTTCAAATGTACCTTACAGGTGTTTCTAAGCAGCGTCCACTTACTCATGACCTGATTAATATGTTCTTTCAGGGTCTAGGAGTACGTATCAAGCAGGTTGTGATCAATGATCTCCAAGATACTATCTACTTCGCTCGGCTCTTCGTCGAACAGACGCGAGGCGATTTACGCCATATTTTAGAGGTCGATGCGCGCCCTAGCGACTGTATCACTTTGGCGTTGATGGCCAACGTTCCTCTGTATTGCACGCGCGACGTGCTAGAGCGTACGGTCGCCATCGAAGACTAAATATAGCAGTCGGAATACGGAATGAATTCAGCCTCGGAGAACTTAGAAAGCTCTCTACGGTGGTTGACGGACGCTAGCCTACATTACCCAGAGGGCAGGATAGGTTAGGCTAGTACTTGATGTAGAAGTTGTCGTCGGCGAGCTTGACGATGGTTTCCACCGCCTTCTCGGCATCCACTCCTACCGCTTCGACCCCAATTTTTGCTCCCTTGGTAGCAGCGAGCATTAGGATTCCGAGTAATGACTTTGCGTTAACTTCATAGTCCTGGTACGTAAGGCGGACGTCAGCTTTAAATGTCGCAGCGCACTTAACCAGTTCGGTACAAGGCCGCGTGTGTAGGCCTTTGTCGTTGCCGACGATGAAACGTCCTTTGGCACGACAACAACCTCTGCTGGTGGAATCTCTTGAACTTTTCATAGCTGTAGGCATCATACCTCTCTAATAGTGAGGCGTTTATTTATACTATCCCTCCCCCGAATGGATCAGCGTACAGCTGTTTCGGGGTCACACCTGTCAATAGAGTGTGCTAACAGGCATACGCCCGCGAGAATTTTCTTTGCAAACTCTTTTTTCCACTGTCGACGTTCTGTACGTGTTATCAGAGGTGGGGTGGGTGTTAATTTACGTACGCGGTATAGTGACCTAGAATGATAATTATGATGGAGGCCTCGCATGGTCCAGCAGCGCAAAGATGTGATTAAAGAGAATGAATGGAATGTCGAGGCTTTGTACTCGAGCACTGAGGCGTGGCGAAAGGAGTTCGATGAAGTCAAGGGCGGGGCGTCCTCGCCGCATTGGCCGTGGATAAAGGAGTTTCGTGGGAAGCTTGGCGAGGGAGCGGCGTTTGCGGCGAAAGTGATAGGGCGCTTGTTGGACTTGCAGAGACGTCTTTCTAAGCTATATAGCTACGCGCGCCTGCGCCATGACGAAGACATCATCAATGACGTCAATAAGGAAGCTCACAGTCTCATTAGCGCGCTGTGGCATGATTATGCTCAGGAGACGGCGTGGTTCGAGCCTGAGCTCCTTAGTCTTTCGGACGCAACCCTAAAGCAATACTTAGGTTCCGAGGAATTGGCTCCTTATCGCTTTTACGTAGAGAAGATAGTGCGTATGAAGCCGCACACTTTGCCTGCAGAGCAGGAGGAGTTGATTGCGATGGCAGGTAAGGCTTTCACCGCGCCACATCGCGCTTTTGGGGCCTTAAATGACGCGGATTTTAAGTTTGGCACAGTCAAAGACAGTAGCGGTGAAGAGCATGAGTTGACCCATGGAAGCTATGGGCTATTTTTGAGGGATCACGACCGAACGTTGCGGAAAAATGCTTTTCAGACCCTTTTGGGACGTTATGAAGAGTATGACAATACCCTCGCAGAGCTGCTGACCGGTCATGTGCAGACGCAGCGTTTTGAAGCTAAGGCAAGGGGATACACTTCGTGTTTGGAGGCTGCGCTGTTCCCAAAGAATATCGATGTAAGCGTCTACCATTCTTTGATTAAGGCAGTGCGCAGCAAGCTTCCAGTGCTTCATGACTACATGGATCTACGCAAGGGGGTAATGGGCTTGAAGGAGCTGCATCTTTATGATGTCTATGTTCCTCTTACTGATGCTGTGGATATTCGCATGGAATATACTGAAGCTGAAGATGCTGTCATTCAGTCGGTGGCGCCGTTGGGTGCCGAATATCAGGATGTGCTACGCCGAGGTTTTAGCGAACAGCGATGGGTTGATCGCTATGAAAACGAGAATAAGCGCTCCGGAGCATATTCTGGAGGCTGTTACGATAGTATGCCCTATATTCTCATGAACTATAAGGGAGTCTTGCGTGATGTGTTTACTCTAGCTCATGAGGCAGGTCACAGCATGCATAGCTACTTCAGCCGTGAGCAGCAGCCTTATCAGTATCACAACTATCCAATATTTGTTGCCGAAGTGGCGTCGACGTTCAACGAGCAGCTCTTGATGAAGCACTTGCTGGGGCAAACTAAGACGCGCCAAGAGCGTATCTTCTTGTTGTGCGAGAAGTTGGAAGACATCCGTGCAACGTTCTTCCGGCAGGTGATGTTTGCAGAATTCGAGCTGCAGCTGCACCAGTGGGTGGAAAGCGACACTCCTGTGACGCCTAGTCATATTAAGGAGTACTACCGTCAGCTCAATACAGAGTACTTTGGGCCTGGAGTCGTTATTGACCCTGAGATTGATTTCGAGTGGTCGCGGATTCCACATTTCTATTACAACTTCTACGTGTACCAGTACGCAACGGGTATTAGCGCGGCGTTGGCACTATTCAAGCGTGTCAGCGAGGGTGGCGACTCCGAGCGCGAGGCATATCTTGATTTCTTGAGAAGTGGATGTAGTCGCTATCCTGTGGAGCTTCTTGAGCGGGCAGGAGTCGACATGCGCTCGCCGGAGCCCGTGGCG
>JAJFMA010000290.1 GCA_021772415.1 Chlamydiota bacterium | reverse complement strand
ATACTGCACTATTTGCATTATATAGTTTATTATAAGCAAAAATATTAGCAATTGAATTAAATCTAACATTATTATATATTATCTCTTTATTGACTTAACAATGCTTTTTTATGGAAATTAACATTAAATCCAACGACCTTGCTGTTCCTTACAAATGGGCTAACGAAGAAGCGTTAGAGCGGGAAGAAACTCGCGTAAAGTCACTATCTACGAAGAAGCCTAGCCCTAAAACAATTCGATTGCGCGCTGCCAAAAATGCACGCAAAGAAATTCAAGATCTGCGCAGATGGGCTGCTAGTGACGGCAAACGACTGTGTAGCGAGCTCGATAATGCGATACAGCCGTGTCACCGCCCCATGCGCTTGCTTCAGTATCTACGCCTATTTGTTGAAGAGCGCGTAGAGCTATTGCGACGTTGGCACGAGGAGAGTGAAAGCACCGAAACTGACAGCTACAAAGAACTTAGCAACAAATACACCCATTACATGTGCTGCTTGAGCCGTTTCTTTCACGCGACACAAAAAACAGGCTCCTCCTCAGACATCGACACCTGTCTGGGTTTTATCTACTTTCTGCAAGCACGCCTAAAAGAACTCGATGATCATGGCGCCGAATTCGCGCTGTCGGACTCAGCGATACGCCTTCTAATCGAAGCGCTGCAACGACCGCACTCGCTAGACCTAGAAATCTACAGTCTCATCGAAGAGCCCTGCACGCTAGAACAAGCGGAAGATTGTTCACGTGTGCGCCAATATTCCATGGCATACGCTGACGCTGCTCAAACTGTCACCCATCTAGTCCAGCATCTCAATGGCACCTACGATTGGTTCGTATGCTATGCCGAAAGTTTGGTTAAAGATTTTAGCAAGACAGCCCCTTGTGTAACGTCTCCAAATATTCATGGAGCCCCCGTTAAGCTGGGCACGGAGTTGGCATACCAAGGTGTTGAACATATTAAGAATTTACGCCCAGTGCTTCAGCACCTAACTCAGGCTGTGCAGGTAAAGGATCCCAATTGGGAAGAGGTCATGGAGCTCTTAATGCAGGTTGCCCTCGCCTCTGTCAAAGTTGTAGAGTGCTTTCCAGACTGCAGTCCTGTCATCAAAGAAATAGATGCCACCTATACCAGCTTGCAGCAGCGTCTCCTCAAGCAAGCAGCTCCATCGAAAAGTGCAGGAGCTGGCAAACACAAGGGACACAAAAAGAAAACCCAACGTACAGCAGCTTGCAGCAGCACAAAGACGGAATCAAGCCTCGAGCTCCAAACGCGTTTGCGACACTATGGTGAGCTGCTGCCCATTCTTATGGATATGCTGTCGATACATCAATCCTATTCCACTCATATAGATACAGTACGTGACAATTTACATTTCCTTGTGACAGCCCTCGTCCAAGCGGCAAAGATCCATGCCGTAGCGCTCCCTGTCATCGAAGCCGTTGAGGCAAGTCCCCCCGAAGTAGTAGCAGAAGTAACAGCTGATCAAGAGCTGGTAGGCTCAAGCTCAGATATCGTGATCGCCGCTCCAGTTGCCGATGCGCTAGAGCTATGGGAAACTCCCGTGGATCTAGTAAATCTCAGTTTCAAATGCACTGAACTGGTAGATACGTTCCAACGCGCTAGCTATCACGTCGAGAGGAAGATGACAGGTCTCAAGCAATTCCTGCCATTGCGCGCTGCCCTCTACCAAGCACAGATGCACTTACTTAATTTCATAGGATCTGTGCAAAGTGTCGGTGTACAACGGTGTCCCACCGACGCACTCGAGACGGCCCTAAGTATTACAGAAGCCTCGTACCTAGCTATTGAACAAACGGGAAAAGCTACCACATGCGCGCTAGGCCACACACCATCAAGCTACCACGGCCTGCTGAGGAGCTATCCAAAGGCGATACGCGACATTTTAGGATCCAGTGACGACATCGATTTGCGCATTCTCTACGAGCTCAACGTAGCCACACACTGGATTCGCTATCCTGCAGAGTCTTTGCAAGCGATGTCCCGCAGTAGTACATTAGGTTCCCCAAGGGCTATTCCACAGTTGCTTGAATCCATTGCTGACTGTACCTCAGATCCCTCAGCACGAAACGTAGCGGCGCTGCTAACATATTCATGTAGGGTTGCTGAACGCACTATACGTTTTTTGGAGGCGACTACACCGTTTCTCACATCTCAGCTAAAGATGACTGCGGGATCTCCGATAGCGATGCGCATGCGTGATAAATTAGTACCAGCGCCAGCGTCCACCGACACGCTATTGGCGTGCCGCAGTCGTTGGAAGGGGGTCATTAACGTCCATGGATATCTGACAAAGGTCTTTTCCGAAACGGACAAAAACCTTTGTAAAACACGCACACTGCAGCAGCAACGCTATCTATTAGGGATTCAGGAACGGCTAAAAACCTTTGAGTCGCTAATGTCCGTAGAACAGTTTAGCTGCGTTATTTCGCATCTTGCCGAACATCTAACACTTCTCTATCGCTCCTCTTTCGAAAGCATTCATCTGTTGCAGCACGGAAGCCTAGTGGATCGTCCCAACACCTATGAACTCCTGCAAAGGATAGGGGCAAGCGAAGCGCTTGTGGAGTATTTTAATGTAAGCATTCGCAAAGTTAACGGCGTCAGCCGCTATCCCTTCGAATATAGCGAGTACCAGACTCCTTGGCATGAGCTCATTCTCGATTCAGCTTTGCTAGCAGAGTATCCAGAATTAAGTGAAGGGTGGTCCTTTTCCGCAGGAACGCACACCAAAGGAAGCCTCTTTAGAAAGTTCGGCATCAAAGAGAGCTATAGCTTCGATGCCATTAGAGACCGTGCCATAGCCC
>JAJFMA010000289.1 GCA_021772415.1 Chlamydiota bacterium | reverse complement strand
ATCGTTCCTTCTACATTCGGACGCAAAGTAAAAGTCGTTGGCGATCTCCTTCTCGTTCAAGAAGGGCACTCCGATTTTGCATTTCTTGATCTGCAGTCAGGGGAAAAGCGCTTTGATTTGTCTATCAATGGCTTTAAGCAGAGTGCTTATTCCGAAGGGCACCTGTTTATCGCGACGCGCTTCCACGGTATCAGACGGATTGATGCTGCGACCGGAGAGGAATTGCCAGGCTTTAAGGAATACGACGAAGAGGTGATGTCCTGTGCTGTTGAGGGGAATACCGTTGTTGGTGGCTCGGACGACGGAATCATTCGCGTATGGAATAACAGCTCTGGCGAGCTCATTCACTCTTGGCAGTCGGGACAGGGAAAGATCCGGAGCTGCCAGCTTCAAAGTGGTGTTCTTTATGTCTTGGGAGAGGCAGCAACCGAAGTGCGCGCATGGGATCCTGTAAGTGGCAACCTTCATCAGTCTTTTGGCAACGGAAGCCAAATAAGGCGTTGTCATGTTCTTGGTACAACGGTCATTTTGCACGCAAAGGACCAGAGAGATGCTGGCCCTAACGTGTTTGTGTGGGCAAGACGCTCCGAGCAGCATCCCCCGCTTGTAGAGGTTGATGGCCCGTACGCAGAAACAGCTCCAGAGCTAGAGCAACCTCCCCAGCAGCCACAGCTACAAGCGGTGCCGTACTACCAGCCTGAACGCTCTATATGTCAACGCATAGTAGCATTGATTCCGGATGGACCTGTTACCGTGTTAGCTGGCGCCGTAGGGGTTGCGGCTTCAATTGCGTGGATGATGAGAAGGGCACCCCATTGATTATTGATTAATGAAAGAGGCCGGGTTTCACGTTGTTGCGATCTTGTGAGAGTAGGTAGATTTTGGGTGCCACGGTCGTAGACCAGAGAGCTTTTGTTGGTGCAACGAAAGTTTAACGCACTTGACAGCGGAGCTAGCGATGCTAAGGAGCAAAGACGCTAAGGCGCAAAGAGAAGGGTATGGTGTATAGTGGGCGCCGATGTCTACCTGTACCTTTTTTGCTTAGAGAGGCCTCTCTGTATCTCTGTTCCTCTGTTGCTCTGTGTTTAGATATTTAGCAGGAGCTGTGGAAGGGCCGGGTCTTACGTTGTTGCGATCTTGTCCATTGTGTCCATCTTGTCCATTTCGTCCATCTCGTCCATTCTTCAGATTTAAGATGGGATGGGGTATTGTGTGTGCACCATAGAAAAAGAAGGATTTTGGGCGATGACAACAGTAGCCGTTGTAGGCGGACAGTGGGGCGATGAGGGCAAGGGTAAGGTCGTAGACCTCCTGTCCGAAGATGCTGCGCACGTCGTTCGCTGTCAAGGGGGTGCGAACGCCGGTCACACCATTGTGATTGGTGCGCGCGAGTTTAAGCTGCATCTTGTGCCGACGGGGATCTTGCATCCAGACGTCCAGTGTTATCTTGGTGCCGGTGTCGTCTTGGACATGGAGGCTCTGCTTACTGAGCTGCGTGATCTGCAAGCTGTTGGTATTCAGTCGGAAGGGCGCTTCTGGATCTCTCCCTACACCCACGTAGTGATGCCCTACCACAAAGAGCAGGATGCTCGGCAGGAGCAGCGCCGCGGCCGCACGGCCCTAGGTACGACGAGTCGTGGTATTGGCCCTTGTTACGCCGATAAAGCGCACCGCACGGGTTTTCGTTTTGCCGATGTCTTAGACACGGCATTTTTTCGCGAGCAGGTGGGCGACACTCTAAGTTCTGACGCTGTCGACTCCCTTATTCAGCATGCTGAGCAGCTGCGCCCGCATCTTGGTGATGTTGAAGAGCGCCTGTTTTTGGCACGTCAGCGTGGAGAACGCATTGTGTTCGAAGGGGCGCAGGGAGTTCTTTTGGACAGCACCTTTGGCACATACCCTTACGTGACATCGTCACACACCTGTGCAGCAGGAGTATGCCAGGGCGCAGGCCTCGGCCCTAGTAGCATCGATGAAACGCTTCTTGTCCTTAAAGCCTACTGCACACGTGTGGGCCATGGCCCCTTCCCTACAGAAGATAACAGTATTTTCGCAGAAGACTGCGCCAGCATCCGCGAAGTCGGAACGACCACAGGCCGTACGCGGCGCTTGGGTTGGTTCGACGCTGTGCTAGGGCGCTGGTCTGTGCAACTTAATGGTGCCGATGCCATCGTGCTAACAAAGCTCGATATCCTCGATACACTCGAAATCATAAAAATTTGTGTGGGCTACACAGTGAACGGAGAAGAGCGCGTGCGTCCTCCGGTGACTCAAAGTGAATGGGAGTCCGCGACACCCACGTACGAAGAGTGGCCTGGATGGCAGCTGCCAACAGTTGGCATCACAGACCCCGCTCAGCTTCCTGAGGCAGCTCTCGCATACATCCAACGTATTGCTGAACTGTGCGGCGCTCCCGTCTTTATCGTGTCGGTGGGGCCTGCCCGTGATCAAACGTTGACGTTAAGACCCCAAGTGCAGGAGGCTACGTGACCCAGGCGTCTATTCCTACTGATGAGCAGGTTTTCACAGATGAAGAGCTTGCAGATTTTGACAAAACGCTGTCGCCTCAGCATATAGCCATCATCCCCGATGGCAATAGACGCTGGGCTGTAGAGAACGGGCATGAGCTCTTTGAGGGGCATCGCCAAGGGACGCAGTCAGTCCTCAATGCCGTCAAAGCCGCCGCTCAGCTCGGTGTGAAGACCCTTACGCTCTATACCTTCTCGACAGAGAACTGGCAGCGGCCTAAACATGAAGTCGACTTCTTGATGGAGCTGCTTCAGGCGAATATTCTCGATTACACAAGACGTATGGCGGACCGTGGGGCGCGCCTGCAGACGATCGGAGATCTTTCGGCGCTTCCAGAACCTGTGCAGATGCTTATCGCGCAGGCTAAAGAGGAAACACGTGATGGGCAGCTTATTGATCTTGTGCTAGCCATTAACTATGGCGCACGTGATGAGCTTAGACGAGTGTGTCAGGGGCTTGCTCAGAAATGTGTGGAGGGGACCTTGAAGCCTGAAGCTATCAGTGAAGAGCTTATTGCCGAGAACTTAGACACCCACCCTTGGGGGGATCCCGAGCTGTTTATACGCACTAGTGGTGAGCTACGTATCAGCAACTTCCTTTTGTGGCAGCTCTCGTATAGTGAACTCTATGCGCCAAAAAAATACTGGCCGGAATTTGGACCTCACGACCTCCTTGCTGCCGTCAGTGACTTCCAACGTCGCAAGAGGCGCTTTGGCTCATGAGTGATAAAGCTACCGAGAGCATGATCCAGCGTGTCCTCGTTGGAAGTGCTGCTATGGCTATGTTTGCTGCTGTAGTGGCTTTTGCCCATGCACCCCACTGCCGCGCCCCGTTTGCTGCCCTGTTGGCAGTTCTTATTGGCCTGGCGCTTTGGGAGTACTACGAGCTGACAGAGCATCTTGATTTCAGACCCCTGGTACGCACGGGGATCTGGGGGACATGCGGATATATTAGTGGGCTGTATTTCGCCTCGCGTAATCCCGCGTTTGCGATGATGCCGCATGCTGTTTTGCTTGTTGTTCTCGCATTTACATTCTGGCGACACCTGCGTCAGCAGTATGAGAATCCTCTTGCGAACCTGTCTGTGACACTTTTTGGTTTCGTCTACCTCGTCGTTCCTTTGGGATGCCTGTTTTTGATTACCTATGCTCCCAATACCGACGGTAGGTGGTGGCTGCTGTATCTTGTTCTCGTAACCAAAATGACGGACACCGGAGCTCTCTTCTTTGGGAAGTCTCTTGGGAAACGTCACCTTGCTCCAAAGATCAGTCCCAACAAAACGTGGGAAGGCGCCATCGGAGGTACCACTGTCGCGGTGGTGACGGGATTGATCGTCTACCTCAGCGCCTGGGAATCCGCAGGTATTGAGCTCTCTATTGTAGGGATCGTGCTGTTGAGTTTCGTGATTAGCGTCGTCGCGCAGTTCGGAGATCTTGCCGAATCCTTGATCAAGCGCAATGCCGGCATTAAAGACAGCTCCTACCTTCCTGGGCTTGGCGGTGTACTCGATATCTTTGATTCCCTTATCTTCACCGCGCCGCTGTGCTACCTCTATATCGCTGCGTTCGTGTCTGTGTAGGTATGTTGGGGCCT
>JAJFMA010000288.1 GCA_021772415.1 Chlamydiota bacterium | reverse complement strand
ACCGCCATACATGTGTTGACAACACTCGGCAACGCCAGCGTCGCTGCGGCGCAGGGGAGTCCCGAAGTCGCTTGCCAGCTCATCCAAAGTATGGGGCAGCTGGCCTTGACGGCCCTTGAAACAGGGCATGTTGAAGTGTGTATAAAGGGTAGTCTGACATTGATGGAAACAGCGAAAATGCTTGTGTCTGACCCCGAGGCCTCACAGAACGATCTGCACAAGCCTCTTTTGACCGCCGTGGGGCAGCTGGGAGATATCGCCAAAACGCAGTTTAGGCAAGATCGCGATGCGGAACTTAATTTTCTCACTCAGCCCGTTCGAGATCTGAAAGCTTTCTTCAGTAATGACAGCACCCTCAGCGGCCGCAAAGATGTTAAAATCGCGCTGCAAGCTCTAGAGACCATCCTTAGCGATTTTCTAAATCTTCAGCTTGTATTGAACACCCTCCCTGATATTCCCGATGTCGAAGATGATGACGAGGAAGGGGGGGTACCCGAATTTGAGCTTCCTAGTGATGACGAAGCGATCGAAATGCTGAAAAACGAAAAACTCCAGGCTCCCAATACCCCTGAAAATCCCGATACGTCGCTGTGATGCTCCCGTTGAGGAAACGTAGGTACGAGCTTCGTAGTAATTCATGTGGCCCGCAGGGCCATCTTGTGTTAGTCCCACCTGTGAGGGTGGGGTAAAGCATAGAAAATTCTGGAGCGCTGTAAGTGCGACTCATGACTCCAGAGGTATTTGTGAAGCATAGTCGGCCTTACAGGCCTCGATAGATAACCCGATGTTACCCCACCCTCACGGGTGGGGCTACAATGAGGCGCCCCTTCGGGTCTCATGAAAAAGGGATAGCTTCCACACATACACACGTGCCATAAAAACTATTTGGTTTCCCACCTACCGACAATCTGGTCGACTTCGATTCTCTCACTAGTTAAGAAAAGCGCCGTTGTTGCTAGATTTTTGAGTTGCTTGGTGAGCTCCGAAAGATATGTCACATACTCTTCTAAGTCTGAAAAAGCCGTGGGAGCCCGTATACCCACACACACCATGTCAGCATCGGATGAAAAATTGGGGATGCACTTGTGTTGGTTTTCATTGGACACATACACGCGAGAGCTGATCTTGAGCCTGTTTTTGGCGGTGAGTTCACACAGATAGTTCATCCGCTGCTCTCTAGCTGCTTCGTTGTCGACGACGGTCTTAAGAGTGATTCTTATAGGAGTATCACTGTTTTTGTTACTGTACATGTGGGCAAACAGAACCATTAGGTCGTTGCTTTCTCTGAGTTTTTCATCCCACCACACGTCAATTTGGATCGGTTTGTCTTCGACATCTTCTTTGTCTTGCTTGCCTTCCTTTAAAAAGACAAGATTCTTGTTTGCCTCGTGAGCTGATGTGGCAGCGCGGGCCATCACATCGCTGTCCAGCCCCTTTTCACCGATTCCAAATATGATCGTGTTAGGTCTTACGGGGCCTAGCCCATATGCACTGATCATGTTCTGGAAGCCCGTAGTGACATCTTGAGCGGGCACAAGCTCTACCAAGGCCTCGACTTCTTTTTTGACGAGATGCTCCTTGATCCTACTCTTCATTTTCTCAACGTTGAGTTTCTCTCCCTCAATCGGAAAAATGTGGGCGATAGAGAGAAAGCCCTTCTTCCCTGTAACTCCCGCTGTGAAGTCTAGCAATATTGGGGGAGGGATCAGGTGCGGAGTGAATGCCAGAACGTTAGGTCTCCATGAACGTGCCGAAAACGTCGTTTCCGCTAAGTGGTAGATGGCGTTGCGGGAGAAGTACATCCACACCCCTTGCCGAATGTCATCCCAACTTGTCGTTAGGCGACGACTCATGAAAGCGTAGATGATAATTGCAACAAACGCTGCTGTGAACGACGCGCCGGGATCGATCATGAGCATCGTGAAGATGCACATGCCAGCCCCAAGAAACGAGAGTGCCGCCGGTACGCTGATTGTTGGGCGCCAGCTGGGGTTGTTCATTAGGCTTTCTAGGCCCGCAGCAAGGTTAAGCATGCCGTAAGAGATCAGGAAGAATGTCGTAAGGATCGGAGCGATGAAGTCCAAGTCCCCCAAATATACGCATACCGCAGCGATGCCTAACGTGATGACACTCGCGATACGAGGCTCACCTGACTTGCCAAAGCTCTTACCGATAAATCTAGGTAAAATGCCGTCGTTAGCGATAGCTTGTAGCGTACGAGGGCCTGCGAGCATGGAACCCAGGGCGCTCGATGATGTGGCTCCCCAAATCCCCAACAGAATAAGCGGTCCGAACATTGCCACGTGCTGCATGATCATCGTGTCTTCGATAAGAGTCTGCCTTGGCACCCGTGTCCATAGCAGGTATGTAGCTCCTAGATAGATGAGCAAGCCTGTGATCACAGCAGAAATAGCTCCCAAAGGCAAGGAGCGTTGCGGGTTCTTTAGCTCCCCAGACATGGACACACCAGCTTCTACACCCGTCACCGCGGGAAAGAAGATCGCGAAGGCCGTCCAGTAGCCCATCGAAGATTTAAATGTCGTCGTCGTCGTGCTGATGTCGTCGAGTGTTACGCCGCATAGGAAAGAGATAAGTGACAGGATTACCAATACAAAAATCATGAACTGCATGCGCATGACAAGATTGGTTGAGATGAAGGTCACTATGCCCACGACAGCAAGAGTGGAAAATTCAATCGTGTTAAGGGCAATCGATGGAAACAGGTAGTGTACGGATTCGCTGAAACCCATCACATAGAAAGCGGTGCCGATGGCTTGGGCGCAGTACAGAGGTATACCTACAGCGCTACCAATCCCTATCCCAAAGGAGCGGGAAATCATGTAGTAGGCGCCTCCACTTCCCACGCGCATATTCGTTGCCGTAGCGGAAATGGAAAGAGCTGTGATTAACGTTATCGTCGTGGCTATGAAAATAATGGAAAGAGTGGAAACAATGCCCATCTCCCCAAGAATTTGTCCTAGACGCAAGTAGAGGATGACGCCAAGTATCGTTAAAATACTCGGTAGATACACACCGTGAAAAGTGCGATATCCCTCGCTGTCCTTTTGAACGAACACAAGATTTAGTAGGCTGCGCCTCATCCGTGCGGTGAATGACTTTGGGCGAAGCCGGGGCAGAGATTGTGTTGTCATAGTGCTTCCTGTGACCGTCAATATGGGGTGAATGAGGGCGATATTAACATGATGGGATTTGGGTGTGCCACATAAATCGGGGTAGCACCGAATCAACGCGCTAGCCTTTCCAAAAGACACTGCTTTTGGGGCCGTCATCCAGAGTGCTGTTGGATAGCACTTTGATTATATACAGTAGGTTAGATCTAATTCCTACGAGCGTTGCCTAAGCACCTCGTACAGTAGTAAGGTCGTTGCTGTAGCCACATTTAGGGAGTCGGCGACGCCGCGCATCGGGATGCGCACCTGAATGTCTGCCTGAGACATCCAAAGCTCAGAAAGTCCAAGTTGTTCAGTTCCTACAGCGATAGCGACACCCTGCTTGAAGTCGACATCGGTGTAGATATCGTCGGCGTGAGGTGTCGCTGCGGCGACGGCTATATTGTGTTTACGTAGCCACTTGATGGCGTCTTTGCTCGAACACTGCACCACTGGGACAGTAAAAAGCGTTCCTACGCTGGCACGTACGACGTTGGGATTATAGATGTCGGTGCACTTGTCACACACAAGCACGGCATCGACGTCTGAAGCATCGGCTGATCGTAGAATCGTTCCCAGATTTCCTGGTTTCTCGATCGCTTCCGCCACGACGAGACATGGCGCGGATGTTGTTGAAATAATTTCTTCTAGGTCGTCTAAAATTCGCGTGCGTTGCCGAGCAATGGCGATAAGGCCATCTGGGCGATCGCGGTATGAGAGCTTCTTGAACACGCTAGCCGCACAAGTAAATACCTGCGCACCGCGTCCTTCGATAGCTTTGATGAGCGTAGGTTCATTTTCCCCTAGAAACAGCTCGGGACAGATAAAGAGTGTTACAAAAGCCTCTTCGGCGCCCTCGGCACGCAGGAGCTCGCGGTATCCCTCAATGACAAAAAGTCCCGTCTTGTCGCGGTCCCGGCGGTCACGTAGGCGCACTGCGTCTTTGACTTTGCTGTTTTGTACACTACTTAAAAGCGGGTAGTCATCCATGTGTCCACCTTGCATAGGTTCCGCTCGGGAGCGAGAACACTCCTTTTCCTGGCAGTGTCATCTCTCCACAATCTGTCGTCCCATGGCAGCCTTTGAGAATCTGTTGAAGTAGCTGCGACATGACGATAGGGGTCATGCCAGGGGTGTGGCACGAAAACAGCACAAAAAGTGGGTCGTCGCTAAGAAGCTTTCGGCACTGGTGCAGAAGTGGAAGTAGATGCTCCTCGATTTTAAAGAGCTCACCCCTGTTGCCCCTCCCAAAGGTAGGGGGGTCTAAGATGATGCCCTCATAACGCCGTCCTCGTCTAAGTTCCCTTTCAACGAACTTGCTGGCGTCGTCGGCAATCCACCGTATATTGGCATCGCCAAGACCATTGGCGACGGCGTTTTCTCGGGCCCACGTCACCATGCCTTTGGAGGCGTCAAGGTGGCATACCGATGCCCCCGCACGCGCTGCGGCTAGTGTGGAGCCGCCGGAGTAGGCAAAGAGGTTGAGCACCTCAACAGGCTTGTTCTTCTTGCGCCGCGCTTCTACCTGCTGGGATATCCACTTCCACATGACCTGCTGTTCTGGGAATACACCCAAGTGCCCAAAATCCGTGGCTTGAAGTTTGAATTTTATGCCATCAATGACAACCTGCCAATCCTGGGGAAGAGCGTTTCTGCCTTCCCACTGGTTGGCGCCTTCACGAGTGAAAGAAGCGTGTGCCGCTTTCCACGCCTTGCGAGGTTTCTGCGGTTCCCACATTGCCTGGCTAGCGGGTCTATCGAGGATATAGGGGCCAAATTGCTCAAGCTTGCGCCCAGAGCCGCTGTCTAGAAGTGTGTATTGAGAATCTTCTGTCATGTCAGTCCTTCACTGTCTTGTGATACCAGCAGCCATAGGCGGGATAAGGCAGCATTGATGCTGGCTTCTATCACGCGGTCACGGGAGCCGTGCCCACGGATCATCCACGATGTCACCCACCCAGATCGTGCTGCTATGGCGAGCCAAACCGTCCCCACGGGCTTGTCGGGGGTACCTCCATCGGGTCCCGCGATACCTGTAACGGCAACGCTGTAGTCACTACCTGTCAAATTTAAAACTCCCGAAGCCATCTGTTCGGCAACTTCAGCACTCACAGCGCCAAAGCTCTCGAGGGTGCTGTCACCCACGGAAAGTACGTTGCATTTAACGCTGTTGGCATAGCTGACAACGCCTCCACGGAAATAACTCGACGCTCCCGGGCGGGAGGTGAGTCTGGCGGCAAAGGCTCCACCGCTGCACGATTCCGCCACGCTAAGGGTGAGCTCCCTGCTGATGAATAGGCGATGTATAGCTTGCTCAATAGAGCTGTCTCCCGTGTCCACGATGTTGTCAGCATAACGATAGGCGAGAACAGTCGAGGCTTCGGCAAGCAGCTCGTCAGCGGACTGGGTGTCAGCAACGTCCGTGCGCAAAGTCACCCGTAATATCGCGGGCATGGATTGGATGTCGTAGCGTAAGGCGGGGTTGACTTCCCGGAGTTCTTCGAGGACCCCTTCCACCTCTCTAGCTCGCACTCCTGGTAGGAGGACAGTACGTCGTAATACGCGATGTTCGGTTTCAATGCGCTTTTGAAGGTAGGGACGGACACTCTTAGTGAATATCGCCTCCATCTCAGTCGGGCTGCCAGGCAAAAGAATTAAGGTCACTGTAAGTGCTTCGAAGACCAGAGCCGGCGCCGTCCCTATGTCGTTGGGGAATATGGTAGCTTTGCTTGGAACCGTCGCCTCATTCTGAAGAATAGACAAGTCGTCACCGTAGCGCTCACGTAGCCCTGCTGCAATGCCGTCATCGAAGCGGAAGCCTGAGTCAAAAATTTGCGCCACGACGTCCTTGGTGATGTCGCCAGCTCCAGGTCCTAATGCGCCAGTGGCAATGACCAAGGGGCGCTCGCGAAGGACGCGATCCAAGGCGTAGCGAAGCTCGTTTTTGGTATTGGGTACAGTGTGGCAGCCTGTGACTACGTAGCCAAGTTGTGTCAGTTGATTACACAAGAAGGTCGCGTTGCTGTTCGATACTGTACCCGTGAGCAGGGCGCTACCTATGGTGACGACTTCTACAGCACTCATGATTCTACTCTGTTTTTGGGAGCCAGTACGGAGACCCCCTTCTCAATAAGCTGTGGATGCTGCCCAATCCAAGCGAAGCAGCGACGCCCCAAACGCATGGGAACGTTAGTACGAACTCCTTCAACAACAAAGGGGGTAGGTAGCGTGTTCTTGCGTATCCACTTCTGTAACACCCTAAACAGTGCAGTATTGGGGAAGGCCTCGTCCGCTGTGACGTTCTCGATCTTTCCCGTCTCCGGATTGCGGAAGATCTGAGGATACGACGCCTGCATGCCCCAGTAAATAGCGTTGTCTCCTAGCACCATAGGACGAAATTTGTGGTCGATAGAAGAGTAGCCAATCTTGTGCATCTGCAGCTGCACCACAGGCCTTTGGGGGCGGATGATCTGTTCAGTGTCTCCGATTTCAACACTGCAAAGAGCTCCAGGATCTACCGATAACGCGGAAGAAAAGAGTCCACGGATGTAGTGTTCGTCGGGAAGCTGTCCCTTCTGTAACTGAGCGATGTAGCCTGTATAGTGCTCTAAAAATACGTCATGAGGGACCCGTCCCTCGTCACGTCCTAGAACAACACCCGCTAAATAGATCCCGAAATCACCCATCTCCTCAAAGAGCCTAGCAAGCTCATCGGCATCAACCAAAAACTGTAGGGCTAACCATTTGGAGGCCTGCAAAGGTACATGCTGCTCCCTAGCTACACGGAGAAGCTGAGGGCTCTCAGACTGTGGGAGCTTCATGGCGACTCAAGCGGCTCCGTGGGACGTGTGCATAGCGTCGTTAAGCTCAACCACACCACACCCAAGAAAACAGCGGAATCTGCAAGGTTAAAGACGGGGTAGTCATAACCCCAAAAATAGAAATTCAACATGTCGACAACGTGCCCATAGACGAAGAAATCCAAGACGTTGCCGACAGCTCCTGCCAAAATAAGAGCTATGGGGAGTACCCATTTCTCATTTGTGTTGAAGAACAGTCCGTAGGTGAACATACCCAAGATGAGCACGATACGTAGCCCGAGCAGGTATACCTGCGCGTCGGCAAAAACTCCCCAAGCAGCCCCGTAGTTGATGACATGACTAATAGAAAACTCGATGCCGAAAAAATTCTCGAAAACGCCGATGCCACCGTAAGGATAGCTGCCATATTGACTCCCAATCAGGGGAATATGGCTGTTGATCTGCCACTTAGACAGCTGGTCTAAGATCAACACCACTACAAATACTACTATGGCAGCCTTTCCTCGGCCATGGAGACGCATCTAGATTAGTCCCTTTTCAAACTTGTCTTGAGCCTGCACTGTCATCGTAGCATAAGGCACAGCTTCAAGACGTGCAAGCGGAATGCTGTCACCCGTTATATCACATACACCGTAGGTGTTTTCCTCAATCTTCTCCAATGCCCGCTCAATGCGCTTAAGCGTGCGGTACTCACTACTGGTCACTTCCAAGTTGATCGTACGGTCGAAATCGTCCGTACCTTGGTCCGCCTGGTGCTGTGAGTATCCTGTCGCCTCATCCGGAGTCTTGACTTCTGCCGTCGTTCCCACCAGTGACTTTAGGATATGATCACGAAGCTCTTCTAGTATCTTCTTGAAATTCGCTATTTGGGCCTTTTTAAGTGCCATCTGTAAGACCTCCTCCCTCTTTAACGCTGAGGGATCGCTTTTTTCTCGTTTTAGTATCGTCTTTAGACGGGATGGAATTTACCGCTTCCATCAACTCGTCGACATTTTTAAGCCTCTTGTATACACAAGCAAAACGTATAAATGCTATAGCATCCCGCTTGCGCAACTGCTCCATCACCCTCTCACCTAGATCCGTCGTCGTGACCTCACGGGCCTGCCCCTGCATGAGGTCCCCCGTGATCTCCGAAGCCATCTGTATCACCTCATCACGACTGATGCTTGTCAGACGACAGGCCGCCAACATGCCGTTGATGAGCTTCGCCTGCACAAAATCCTCGTAGCGCTCGTCTCTCTTTAACACTTGAAGCGTCAATTCTATCGTCTCAAATGTCGTAAAACGCTGCTGACACTGCAAACACTCGCGCCTGCGCCGAATGGCGTTGGCTTCAATAGCGTTGCGCGAGTCAGTAACGCGCAGTTCTTCATGATGACAATAGGGACATTTCATATGTTGCGTCGACGGCAGTGTGTGAGTTTAAGTTCTCAAAGCCCTAACTCACATGCACAAACGGCACTCCAATGCTCTAGGCTCTCTGATGCGCATACCATATCCAAGCACTGGAAATGTGTCGAGCACTAAATGTCTCGAAATCCACATAATATAGCATATAATGGCGGCAGGTAGTCTAGTCGCCTGTTTGGTTGTTACGATTTGTTGGCTTTAGTTTGCTATAGCAAAATCAACTAATATTGTAGGTTACATTGCCCTATTCCTGCAAGTCCCAGGCCCTGCCCGACTAGCAGGGCCCGTCCCCACTTATAAGCCTGAAGAAATACCACCGAGGCACAGAGTCGACTTTCGGCATTTTGATCATAAAGAAAGAGTAAGTTAATGTCTTAGGGCACCCGATCAACACGTAATTATCTAAGACACTATCATTTCCTTCATGAGGCCCGAAGGGCCAGCTTATGATAGCCCCACCCGTGAGGGTGGGGTGCGATATATAATCACTCTGAGCCCTCTCGGGGCGACTTGTGGCCCCGGCTCATGGATTCAGAGAGGAAGACGGGTTCCTTCTCCCATCGCTTTGGGTAGAATGCATTGTATCATCTCAATCCTCTGGGGCCACAAGCCGGCCCTCCGGGCCTCAGGGTGTTTTTTTGGCTCTACCCCACCCTCCCGGGTGGGGCTATCATAAGCCGGCCCTCCGGGCCTCAGAACCAGATAGAATACACGTTTCATTCTCAGACGTGCATCGGTATGTTAAGTTGCTGATTATCAATGCAAGTGTTTTTCCTCACCCAAGTCAAAACAGGCCCATGAGGAAAAAAGCTATTCACGATCTTCTTATCTGGGCAATGGCCGGTTGAAAAATGCCGAAAGTCGGGTCTGTGCCTCGGTGGTTCGTTTTTTACTGCGTCCACCCCATAACGCGAGAATCACAGTCACGGAGATCAGCCTTTTACGAGCAACTTTAATTAATAAATTTAGCAGTATTGATAGTTCGTTTTATTTTACAAATAGGTATGTTTATATTAGTTTTGTAAAATAGATGGATAGTTATACGCTAATTCAATTACTTAATTGATTCTATATTAAGAAGTTGATATTATGGATCTGATTTTCACCGATCAATAAACAACGAATGATGAATAAAAATGTATTTAGATACGCAGGCTCCTCCGGGTAAGGGGAATACATCGCTTCCATCAGGGCTACCTGATCTTGAAGATGACGATGGCATCCCCAAAAATCCAGAGAACAGATCCGTAGCTCCCTCCATCGCCGATCAGCCTGATCTTCACGGCTACTTCGACCCTGCCGACGTTCGCCTTGCGCATTTAGAGCAGTGGGGAGTAGCGAAAGTCGAGGGCGGCAACATCGTTCCTGTGAACGATCCGGGTGTATTGCCTACCCCTAGCGCGCACTGTATGGCGGCATGTACTGAGTGGCTGAAGGGCGACATTACCTTCGCCAGGATATTTAGAGGTCTTGGAGAGGTCAAAATTACTGTTTCGATGCAGGAGATCTTGGATTTCTTGGCTACCCTCGAGCTTCCTGCAGACCAAGATGTGCAGCATTCTGTCAAAGCGGCCAAATTTCGGCTCGTGGGAAGTGGAGTTTTGTGGTTTCTAGGAGCGGATTACCTAGACGCGTGTTTGGAACACCTTGGCCTAGATAACGAGAAGAAGGCGCGCATCCTCACACCTGAATTGCGTCAGTGGTTTCAACATCGACCGAATGATTTAGACGTGCGTCTCTGGTTCCCGGGCGCAAGTCAGAACCAACTTGAGTATGCTGCGGCCCAGTTGGAGCTCTTTTTGGGGCAGCGTCTTCCAAAGCGCTACCATAACATCCGAGTCGACGATCAAGCGCTTCAAGACTACCTTAAAGCTAAAATCAAAGGGTACAAGCCGCAGAGTGGTAAGTGCCCTCATATCAAGCGTTGGCTGACACGCATGGTATGCTTCGATGGACCGCCGCTGGTTGACGCAAGAAAGCGTGGAACGCTCCTTTGTCGTGTCGGACTTTCTTGTCAAAAGAGCTCGCGAGCTGATGGCAAACCCACCATGCCGACGGAGCTGTTGCTTACATCCTCGCTGCTACTCGAGAGCATTCAGCATGGGCGCTGGCAGTTGCCGCTGTTGGATGGCGATCATACACCTATCACAGAGCAGGCCGGTGATAGTGGATGGATCTATCTTCTGAACTTTCTCTGTGGCAATTTCGTTATAAGAGACCCAGCAACACATAATCATGACGCAGAAGCCTATCTGCGTGGGTGTCTAGGGATTGTGAAGGGAAAGCGCAGCCTCGCAGCGCAAGACACAGCGTTAGTGGAGATAGCGCTCAAGTACCTGCCCAAACCCATCGCAGTTCATCTTGGTAGAGAGTTGTCCCGGGTTGTGGGAAAGCACGCCACCGGTGGTATCGACGGAGCGGTCGCGACACTTGTAGCGGCTGGGCAGATGGGAAGATATGTGCTAGATGATAGGGCAGCACAGGGATTGTGGAGTGTAGATGCGCCCTTGTTGCAAGCTAAATCCGAAGCGAAGAAGAGAGTAGCCAAGGGATCTGCTAAGACCATGCCGCTGGCACGGCATCCGATTACACAGACTATTCAAAGGGCGCTGGTACTGGACGGAGTGCCGGCGAGAGCAGTAATGGATGCTCTTGGATTGTTTGGGCTGATAGCGCTTCTAACTTGTCCGGATGGGCGGCTTAATGCCCATACTCGAGTGGCTCTTGTCGAGCATAATGGTAGGCAGCATCTTAAGTTCACATTGGCAGCACACAAAAATACACATCATCTGCTGCTTCCTATCGACGAGAAGGCTTGGGTGCTTGCCTTTGGAGATCTCTGTACATCCTCGCTAGGACATCACTATCTTGACGATCTATGTCGTATATTCATGGATGCTAGCACCAGTCCGGTACTAGCTCCCAAGGCTGTTGTGGAGCATCTCAAACGCATCAGCGCTGTCAACACCATGCTTGCCCAAGCAGTGGATGCCCTTTTTGCTAACAAGGACCCTGTCATACAGCTAACGGGTCTTCACCTCTTTTTTGCTGTCTATGCTATTGAGCCTGATCCGAAGCTCTTACGTGCGGGGATACAGGCATTTCCTAGGGCGCTAAAAGCTTTGCACACGCGTGCAGAAGTTAGTCGTGTAGTAAATCTATTCGAGAGTCTTCTGAGAAGTAGTCACTACGCACATCTTTTAGGTGTTAATGGAGAACTCAATGCATTGAGAGGCCAGCTTCCTCGATTTAGGAAGTGTGACGATGATAACGGTATGCTGGCGGAGTGGATAGGGCTTGTCGCAGGGTCGCCAGACGCACATCTTCGTCGCGTGGCGCTGGACATGTGGAAGGTGTACATACAACAGCCAAAGCGCTGTGGACACAATCCCACAGGAACGCTAATCGATCAGTTCTTGAGCTGTGGGCACTATAGTCTAGCTTCAGAAGTACTTCAGGAGGCGCATACTCGTCAGGGGCTGCCAGCTAAAATATGTGCTTATAAGCTGCTCGCCCTTTGTAAAAGGCTGTCGGAGAATGAGGGCAGTCCTGAACACGAAGCCTCGATGCAACGTATATGCGCTCTGGCAGTTCCTCTTGCGGGAGACCTGACCAGTTGTGCTATCAGAGGAAAAGTGGAAGAAGCCTCGCTCTTCCTGCTTGTACGTAAGCTGCTTTCACGAGATGAAACCGACGTTGGGAGGGTGCTACTCAGTAGTTATACTAGTCGCGGAGTGCGAGCTAGCAATAGAAATGCGTTTGTTCAGGTCCAGCTACAACTATGCCGGAACTATGTCGAGCAGGGCGCGATTGCGAATGCTCTCGAGGTCCTAGCGACTATTAAAAAAAACTATCCAGACGTAAAAAAACTAGGCGCAAGTGAGACGTTACAAGGTATGTGTTTGGCGCTTCTCGGTCTATTGGAGAAGCAAGCAGATGCGATAGATAGCAGCACCCTGGAAACCAGCCTGGATACTATCCGCGACTTCGCTGAATTAAATGCAGATCTTATTCCTCGTGTGATCCCACTTGTTGAGCGCTTGGTGACGCATCATCTTTCCGACAAGCAACCCGATAGTGCCTACTCGCAGCTGAAAGAGTGGCAACGGATTTTGCCTAAGGGAGCTCTGACTAATCTTCTGCCACAGATATCTAAAGGTTGTGCTACTTCGGGAAGCATAAAATATGCACGCAGCAGCTTTTTAGATAGCATCGAAGTTTTCGGTGACGATCAGCCCATGGCGTTTGCACTATTTGAAGCTGTCGTCAATCGATATGTCGCCGATGCTAACGTCGGCGCGGCCATGCGTTTAATTCAGCATAAAGCCGTTCAAGGGGTGGTGGATAACAATCGATCTAGTGTCTTGTCGATAGTCATGACATGTCTGAAGGCCGCGGAGGGCGACAGCAGCAGTGTGACAGCATGGAGTGACGTTTGCACTGTGGCATTGGACCTGTTCGTTGCCGGAGCGGGTAACAGGGAGTGCGCTCCAACAATTGCTAAATCCCTTACACGGATGCTGGCGCATGGGATTGCCAAAGACTCAAATAAAAGCATCGACTTCGTTAGAATTTTCGGCCCCGACAGATCTCGTGTTGTAAGCTTGCTGAGCTACCTCGAGGACATGAAGGCCAACGATACCAAATGGGCTCTATTGGTTTCGTTAGCGGATAGGGGGTTACTGTCTGCTCGCCATCACGGCAAAAGTCTTGTACATGCGCTACAACGTCAGGTCACGGCGCTGGCCGAGTCGCCGCAGATGCAGCAAGTGGGTGAAGCAGACCGCGTGCTGTCAGCGGTCTTTCAAAGTCCAGAGATGCTCGCAGAGTTCGCTGAGGAATACCTACAGCTTAACCTGCGTGTAGCCCATATGTGGATGCAGCTAGGTGAGGAATTGAATGCCTTAGCTTGCTTGAAGTGTATCTCGCCTCATGAAGGAGCTGCGTCTGTGGAACCGTCCTTTGATGAGCTGTGTCTAAGCGTGGCTGAATCTTTGACTGTTAAAGGTCTTATGAGGGCCTCGGTGGACGCTTTGGAATGTGTGTCGACGCCTGATGCGTATGTATCCCAGTCCGAGAAGATTCTTCTATCGGCAATGAAGCAGTGCGCTAAAGTG
>JAJFMA010000287.1 GCA_021772415.1 Chlamydiota bacterium | reverse complement strand
GAGCTGGAGCACGACTGCTATTTCGGCGAAGTCGCCTACGAAGGATATTGGACTAGCGTAGATGCTATTGGAGGGCCATCGGCCCGTAGTTCACTTAGGGAGCAGCTGGTTGAGCTAAGATTGGGTAGACGTTTTCAGGTTTGCAACTGTGTTTCCCTCAAGCCTTATTTGGGGGTAGGCTACGATCGCTACGACAATGATGTCCAACCATCCAGTACTTCGCTTCACTGGCGCTTTAAGAAGACATTCATTCCGGTGGGAATACTTGCTGAAATACCTGTGAGAGACAACATCACCGTTGGTGGGCGCTTAGAGTTTCGTCCCGATGTCTCTTCGGAAGTTGAAATCGGCAGCAACGACATTGAGTCGAAACTCAAGTGCAAGAGTGCTCTTCGCTTGGAGGTCCCCGTCACTATGTTCTTAGGGCCTTGCCAGTGCTACAACCTGCAGCTCATTCCCTTTGCTGACTGGAGTCGATGGGGTAAATCCAAAGAAACAAACTCTCTAGGAATCCCTTTGCCAATACCTTCTCAAAAGCGTCGGATTGCAGGCTTAAGGGTCCTATTCGGAATACAATTCTAGCCAGGAGCGTACGATGCGGCTACTACTAGCTCTGTTCCTTCTTATTCCCCAGGTCGGTTCAGCCAAAGATCTGGATGCGCTATTTTTCAAGCTTCGCAGGGAACAGCGACGTGTGTATGCACACCAAGTCAAGTGTGACGTAGCCTCTTTCGATGCGAGCAAGGGCCTTCCAAGTATCAGCAACAACGGCGATGAAGCCCTCTATGCCAACTTGCGAGGTACTTTTGGGAAAGCACTCTCACATGATACCGACGGCTTCATCGAAAGAACAGCATTCACCTCGCTCTTGAGAGCTCTACAAACCGAAACGCCAAGTGACTTTGATCTCATTCAACTTGGAACCGGACGCAAACTCGTCAACCCACAAGGGTCGCTAGCATGCTCGCTACCGGGCAATGACTCGTGGATCTGCGCCATCCCAGCAGCACCGACCTTTGCCTCGGCAGAAGCTGCAGGTGAGATGGTAGAGCTCTATTGGACAGCTTTAGTTAGAGATGTAGCTTTCAACGCATTTGACACCAACGGCATTGTTGGATCTGCGGTGACCGACCTCAACCTTCTGTCGGATTTTAGGGGACCTAAAGAAAGTGGAAGCGTCACACGAACTTCTTTCCTCAGGGGCAATGCTCCTGGAGAGCTTACGGGCCCATATATTTCACAATTTCTGTACCAGTCCATTCCCTTTGGGGCTACGACAGTCGAACCGGAAATCACTGTCCCCACCGCGGCAACATCTAATAATTTTCTCACTAATTTCACTGATTGGTACACGGTGGCGAACGGGGGATCCACGGGCGATAGCATCACTAATGATTCTACCAAGCACTTTATCCGCTGTCCTCGAGACCTGGGGGCCTATGTCCACAGCGATTTCCCTGGACAGGCAGCATTCTGCGCCGCACTTCTCCTTAATTCCTATGGAACCGACGCTCTCGATCCTGCTAACCCCTACAAAAGCAACTCCACTCAGGAGGGCTTTGTTACCTTTGGTATTGGAGAGATCCTTGCGCTGGTCGAAGAAGCAATCGAAGAGGGCCTCAAGGCCGCGTGGTTCCACAAGTGGCAGGTCAACAGACGCTGCCGCCCCGAGGAGTATGGTTTCTATGTTCAACGGCAACTTGTCAATGGGGACAGCTTAGGCATCAGCTCAGAGCTGACCGGATCCACAGCTGTTTCGGAGATTTTTAGTGCTAACAGCACGTACTTCCTCCCACAAGCCTACCCCGAGGGCAGTCCCACGCACCCTTCTTATCCGGCCGGCCACGCTACGCTAATAGGCGCTGCTGTCACGATATTGAAGGCGATTTTTGACGAAGACTACCTCATTCAAAGCCCGCTAGAGCCTAATTCAGCCAACACCGCTCTTGTCTCTTACGGTTCGGATCTTACCGTAGGAGGTGAGTTGAATAAGCTAGCTTCAAACATCTCACTAGGCCGCGACCACGCCGGCGTCCACTACAGAAGTGACGGATGGCAGGGCATGCTTCTGGGCGAGCAGGTGGCCATAGATATTCTCAACAATCTCTCCTTCCTCTTTAACGAGAATTTCACGGGATACACCCTCACAAAGTTTGACGGCACCCAAACAACAGTGGGTGGTAAGAACGGGTCATAGAGAGAGCACAGAAATAGCAATGATATCAAAACGCACACTGGCAGCTTTGGCGCTACCCATATGAAGGCGCTGGCCGCTTGCTGTGTGCGCTTCCGCAGAAAAAGGGGCCTAAGCTTCTTTAGTAAAAGAAGCTCGGCCCGTTTCTCTTTTGAAGAATGTCATCTAGGCTTTAATCGGTCGACCGTTTTCCCAGGCCTGCTCGCAGACAGCACCGTTGGCGGACGTTAACTCGCCCTTGCCATGTGCCAGGCCTCTTTGGAACGCTCCCACATGGATCTTACCGCTGGAGAATGTTATCTTACCTTGGCCGTGAGGCAGGTCTTTATGGAACTTTCCATCGTAAACATCACCGTTGGAATCTTCCCACTTACCCGTTCCATGTTTTAGGCCGTTGTAGAACTCTCCATCGTAGACATCGCCGTTGGGAATTGTTGTCGTACCGTCTCCATGCTTTAGGCCGTTGTAGAACTCTCCCACATAAACAGTACCGTTGGAGTATGTATACGTGCCCCTACCATGCCTCAGGCCGTTTTGGAACTTCCCATCGAAGACAGCACCGTCGGAGTATGTATACTTGCCCTTTCCATGCACCAGGCCTCTTCGGAACTCTCCCACATAAACCTCACCGCTGGAGAATGTCATCTCTCCTTGGCCGTGGGGCAGATCACAAAAGGTCTCACCAACGTACTCTTTGTAAACCGGCAAACCGTCTGTCCAATCAGCGGGGACTGTACTTTGCAATCCTTGCTCTTCTTGGAGGCTGCCCTGGGAGCCTACAAAAACCTCGCTACTAGCCCTGCCGGGGGTACTTAGTTGTACACCGCTTGAAGTATTTGAATTCAAAAGTGTATTCATCATTCCAGGTAGCGGTGGAAGAGTCCGGGAAACCGTAGGGTTCTTAAACGAGAAATACTCGCCGGAGGTAGCAACCGAAGATTGGGCCTGAGTCCGAAGTACTTGCTGGGCGCTACTAGATACCTGTGACGAGATCAATTTGTTAGGTCCATCTTCATGTGTAGACTCATACGACGCCCATCGCGAGAATTGCTGTGAAGGAACATCTCGCACATACCCCGATGTACTGCCCGTTAACCGGGTTTCACTCATATTATTCATTATCAATCCTTTTTAATTTATTTGTTTTTCTATCGAAGAACTGTCAATTATCTCTTGATCTACATTTATTAACAACTAAAATAAAACAAAATAAATACAACAAAAGAATCTATCTGTAAATTTAGTTAATCCTCTCCAAATTTTATTGCATGCTCATGTTCTCATCTTAATTATTGAGCCGTCCCTGCAGAGCCTGTTAAAAAAATAGGCGCAAGACTCCTTCTTGAGGCCCGAAAACCTGGCAACCTGTATAGCCTGGGATGTAGCCTCAGACAGGCAATTCAAGCACCGGAGCGCTGTAAGTGCGACACATGTTTCGTGTTAATGTGTCGTCCCTACGAGAGTGTCAGGAAATCGTGATGATGACTAAAAACAGTCTGACAGCACTAGCTTTCCACATAATTACTAAAGCTTTTTGAAATTTTGCGGTGCCCACATTCCTGTGGGCTCTTGGCGAAGCTTCATGAGGCAAATGCTATTGAAGATGAGGCGTCTGGGGTCACTAATTTATGCCATACGTGGGTGTCTTTTGAATTACCCACAGGAATGTGGGCACCACAGCGGCATAACGAATTTTTGCATTGTAGCACGCTCGTCTAGGTCATCACGCCTATTTCTTTACACTCTTTTCAGCGCTGCATATGTAGTGGCGCCGGCCGCTTACTGTATGCACTTTCCGCAAAAAAAAGAGCCAAACCTACTTTAGTAAAAGAGGCTCGGCCCGTTTTTTTAGAGAATGTCATCTAGGCTTGAATCGGTCGACCGTTTTCCCAGGTCTGCTTGTCCACAGCACCATTGGTGGACGTCAACTCGCCCTCGCCATGCCTCAGGCCTCTTTGGAACTCTCCCACATAAACAGTACCGTTGGGATCTGTTAACGTACCCCTACCATGCTTTAGGCCTTTCTGGAACTCTCCATCGTAGACCATTTTACCTTTGGAATTTTTTAACGTACCCTTACCATGCGGCAGGTCTTTATAGAACGCTCCCACATAAACCTCACCTGTGGAAGTTGTTAACGTACCCGTACCATGCATCAGGTTGTTTTGGAACTCTCCATCGTAGACACTACCTTCGTGGTATATTAACGTACCCACACCATGCTTTAAGTCCGCTTGGTAATGTCCGTGATAGACGACCTTACCTTTGGAATCTATAAACGTACCCTTACCTTGCTTGTGGTCTTTAAAGAACTGTCCCACATAAACAGTACCGTTGGCGAGCTTTAACTCGCCCCAGCCATGCGGCAGCCCTCTATTGAATGCTCCTTCGTAGACGTCACCTTTGGAAGTTGTTAACGTGCCCGTACCATGCCTGAGATCTTTTTGGAACTCTCCCACATAGACGTCACCGGTGGTGTATGTTAACGTGCCCGTACCATGCCTCAGGTCTTTTTGGAACTCTCCCACATAGACGTCACCGTTGGTGAATGTTAACGTGCCTTGACCATGCCTCAGGTCTTTTTGGAACTCTCCCACATAGACGTCACCGTTGGTGTATGTTAGCTTACCCCTACCATGCTGCAGGCCTCGTCTGAACTTTCCGTCGTAGACGACCTCACCTCTGGAATTTATTAACGTACCCTTTCCACCCGGCAGGCCTCCTTCGAACTCTCCATCATAGACGTTACCGTTGGAGTATGTGTACTTGCCCGCACCATACCTCAGACCTCTTTTGAATGCTCCTTCGTAGAGGTCACCGCTGATGTATGTGTACTTGCCCCTACCATGCGGTAGGCCACAGTAGGTATCACCAGCATATACTTTGTATGTAGAGACGGCGTCTAGCCAATCAGCGGGGACTGTACTTTGCAATCCGTGCTCTTCTTGGAGGCTGCCTTGGGAGCCTACAAAAACCTCGCTACTAGCGCTGCTGGGCGTACTTAGTGGCCCCCTGCTAGAAGTATTTAAATTCGAGGGAGCTACTATTGAGGTGGAGACCTCAACCATCGCAAGTGGCAATGGGAGCCGACGGCTATTGAAATCCATACCAAATGGCAAGGGCATCGCGAGGGTAGAATCCAAAAATGGGCAAATTGGGGCGCTAGATGCCGCATTCCGAAGTACTTCGTACGCGCTAAAGGGAAGGTGGCTCTCTCCAACGGCGTTGTTAAACTCATACGGCGCCCATCGTTCGAAGTGCTTTGGCGGAACATATCGGATATACCTCGAGTCGCTGCCTGTTAATGGGGGTCTGTTTAGTCCATTCATGATTAATCCTTTTTAATTCGTTTATTTTATAGCGAAGAAAAATCAATTATCAATCTTATCATTGTTTATTTGCAACTAAAATAAAGGAATCTATCTGTAAATTGGCTAATCCTCTTCAAATTTTATTGCATGCTCATGTTCTCATCTTATTTATTGAGACATCCCTGTAGAAACTGTTAAAAACAGGCACAAGGCTCCTTTTTGAGGCCCGAAGGGCTGGCCACCTGTATAGCCTGGGGTGTAGCCCCAGGTAGGCTAATCAATCACCGGAGCGCTGTAAGTGCGACACATGTTTCGTGTAATTATGTCGCACCTACAGCGCTCACAGTGTATTTTGACCTTTAGCCCGGGCTATACATCTTGCTGGTCTTTCAGGCCGCCGGAAAATGTGCGAGATCATATGGGATAACGGTCATTTCATCATCAAGGTCAATTTCGTTACACTCTCGTTGGGTCTCAGAAGAAACTGACGATAATCGGTATTTATGGGTATTTCTTTACACTCTGGCAAGACCTGATATGCTGACATTTTACCTTCAAATCGTAAGGGACTCATGAGCCTGCAGCTGCATCCAAGCCACAACCGACTAGAAACCGAAGCTGACTTTACCGCCCACGCGGGCACAGCCACGCAACAGCCGCCCTTGCCAGAGGGCGGCATCCCGCGGCAGTGGCTCCCAGCGCTTATCCGGTGGCCTATCCGGGTCATCATGCTACCTTTTGTGCTGCTAGACCTTGGCGCGCAATGGATTGCCCGCAAGATCATCCGCCCCCCATATCGGCAAACGGGGCACTGCTATCAAAGAGGCAACTGCTGCCACTACGTCCTACTTCCTGAACCCAAGGGACCGATCACACGGCTTTTTTACTTCTGGCACACACAGGTCAACGGCTTCTTCCGCCGTCGATCCGAACCTATTGAATCTGGAGGGAAAAAGATGGTAGTGATGGGCTGTCGCTACCTGCAAAAAGATGGTCGCTGTGGACACTATCGACTGCGCCCAACTCTTTGTCGGCAATGGCCACTCATAGAGTACTTTGGACCACCACGCATCCTAAAAGGCTGCGGCTTCCGTGCCGAAGAAAATTCCATTCGCAAATAGCGTCTTTAATTAAATTAATAAATAACTAAACAAATAAATTGCAAATATACATGAAAACAGTCACACTCATAATACGATGACTGATTTGCAACAAAAAAAATTCGGCACTATTAAAGGTGTGCTGATTCCGAACATCACCATGATGTTTGGGGTCATATTATTTTTACGCTTAGGTGTTCTCACCGCCCACGCAGGCAGCATCCAGATGCTGGCAGTGATAGGCCTGTCCTTCGTCATCATGGTTTTCACCAGCTTCTCTATTGGAGCCTTGGCAACCAATATGCACGTGGGTAAAGGTGGTATCTACTATATCATCAGCCGAACACTCGGTGTTGAGATCGGCGGAGCGGTGGGCTTAGCTCTCTATGTGGCCCAACTTATTTCTACGACTTTAACAGTAGCCGGGTTCGGTGTTTCTTTCTGTGAATTCTATCCGCAGTTCTCGTTACCAGTCGTTGAATTTGTTACACTTACGGTCTTGGCGCTTCTGTCAGGAGTTTCAGCCTCATGGTCGTTGCGTCTGCAAGGGGTGATTTTAGCACTACTACTCACATCAATCGGATCTGTATTTCTCGGCTCTACCGAGTATATTGAACCAAGCTCTGCTCCAGTGGTGCCTTTCTACCCTGGGGGAACACTGGGCTTTTGGGCGACGTTTGCCATGTTTTATCCGGCTATGACGGGAATAGAAGCAGGAATGGCATTGTCAGGATCACTACGGAATCCTGGTAAGTCCCTTTACCGCGGCAACCTGTACTCACTCATTTTCGTTGCTCTCACCTATGCGGGCCTGGCGCTTTATGCAGCGTGGAAGATCCCCCACTCAGTCCTACTATCTGATCCTTTTGCATTCGTAGAATTTGCTCGCTGGTCCAACTTAATCTACTTCGGCATCTGGGGAGCCACGCTATCCTCAGCGTTAGGTTGCCTACTAGGAGCTCCAAGAATGCTCCAGTCGATGGCTGAGGACGGCATTGTCCCGTCTGCTCTGAGCAAAGTCCACGGCCGCCTAGAGGAGCCCCGCTATGCCCTATTAGTCACCTATCTTGGAGTAGCGCTGCTTCTGTTTACGACCACGATCGATCAAATCATTCCTATGCTGGCAATGATCTGTCTCGTTAGTTATGGCCTACTGAACTTGGTCACTGCCATGGCTGAATTGATGAACACGCCGTCTTGGCGGCCACGCTTACGCACACCATGGTGGACATCACTGTCGGCAGTAATTCTCATTATTATAGCCATGTTCATGACCGCTCCGGGATGGGCCTTTCTTACCGTCGTTGTTCTTGGTGGCGCCCACTTACTCCTGCAATCTCGCAAGTTGAAGACAAGCTTTCAAGACTTGCGCAACAGCCTGATTTTCTTTGTGTCTCGGCTGGCTCTCTATCGCCTGGGTAAACCCAGCGAACACGCTCTCACCTGGCATCCCCAACTTCTAGTGTTTGTATCTTCCCCAACGCAGCAAGAGAGACTTATCCGCGTCTCTCACAGCCTCACAAGACGTAGTGGCATTCTATCGGTAGCGATCATCGTACCAGAAGAGTGGCAACCCCAAGAGCGCCTAAACGGTATTAAAGAGTGGTTCAACAAGCACTTAGAACGCCAACGTATTGCGTGTTTGTCCGAAGTATACCCCGCACCAAGCACTGTTGAAGGGTACAGCCAACTCATTAGAGCCTATGGAATTGGTCCCATCCAGCCCAACACAATTGTATTTGAAATTGATGAAGAAAAACTCGACGCGAGTCTAATTGACATCGTTGAAACATGTCAGCTGACGCAAAAAAATCTGATGCTCATCCGTAATCAGGATCCAAGCCAAGACCACATTTTCAACAAGCGCCGCGGATCACGACGCAAGCATATCGTCATTCATTGGGACCCCGACGAAACATCGAATTTCGCTATGACTATGTCTTTGGTAACAACGCTGACCGACGGGCTAATTTTTGGAGGTGCCGAAGTCACTATACGCGCAGACGTTGCCGACGAAGGTGCTGAAGAGCCGGTAGATGAATATCTCTTGCATTACCTGCACCAGAGTCGCATTCAAGCTAAAACCGAGGTAAGCTCAGAGAATCAAGACGCTGAGAAGCCCGCGCATGTATGCTTCGTAAGCCTAAACCCACTGCCTGTCAATCCATCTACAGAAGATCGCAGCACCTATCTAGAGCATGTTAAGCAGCTCTTTCAAACGCACAACACTGCCCCTTGTACTGTGTTCATCACATGCTATGACGATGTGGACCACCAAGCGATCTATCTACCCTCGCTCGATGAGCAGTAGCAGAAGCAGGATCCCACGCAGTGTCCACGCGCTTGTACGCACCCAATGTGCTAAAATCAGTCGTCGAATAACACCCGTCGATTTTGCGCGGGCTAAGGCTTGATGAGCGGGTACAGCAATGAAAAAAGTTACCCCCCACACAATCGCCAAAAGCGCCATCAGCGCGCTCAACCACGGGTCGGATGGTTGCGTGTGCCACAGCATAATTCCGCTTATAAACTCGACAAGCATAGGTACAATGACGACACGTCCGGTGAGCTTCTGATGCCTTTTACAATAGTCTGAGAACTGGGTATCAGGAATCCGATATAGCAAAGGGTAGTGCACCATTTGTACGAACCAAGATAGACCTACCAAATACCAGGTCACACACACATGTACATCAAGTAACATAGAATCTCAAATCCCGTGCTTTCTGCGACCTATACGTTGTGCTCACGTAGAAGCCTGTCAATATACCTTTTTATCATACCTACAGGTCCATATTGGCATTGAGGACGAATGATCTCATCATTAGCGATCCAGGTCGACAAGCACTCAACTTGTTCCCTAAACGCTCTCTTAATAAACGACTCTATACTCTGCCATCGCCCGTCGACACATATACGCTTCAATGAACCACGTTTCGAGCGCTCCGCCGCTGTAATACTAAGCTGTGATAGCATATCGCGAAGCTCGTCTGTGAGCTGTGCCTCGTGTACGGCTGAGCGCTCCACCCTCTCCGTAATAACCATAGTTACCTCATCGCAGATGGCATATCGCGACTTATGTTCCTCCTTACTGGACAGCATCTTGTCTCTGATCTTGTTAATCATCCGCTCTAGTCGTGACAATTGCGATCCGCTAAGAGACTGGATATATGCTGCCAAACTGTCGGATGAGTCGTGCGAGGACTCAGCGCCCGCATCGGCACTTAAGTTTGCTTTGAAAACATCCAACGATTTGATGGAGGGCCCTAAGTTGAATTTTCCCAGGCTGGATTTTTTGCCCTTAAATTTGGGCTTCGGATGTTTAGGTCCTCGAAACACAGGAGGAATTTTTCCCGATGCCATAGCTTACTTCACAATCCGTTCATGCCCCAATAGACTCTCCGTTCGTATACCGCACATCCCCATCTGACATCAACATGAGCCTTGGTCGCCATACAGGTTACTTTCTATTTCAAAGAAGCTATAAACGCCAGCTGGATAGGAAATAGGCCGATTGTGACCATACAAAACTGTAAAAATGCGTACTGGCATAAAAAATCCCCTGGAGTCCTGTTAGGCCCCAGGGGTTTACATTTATAGCTGTACGAACGCACGCTGGCCTCCCTGTCAATGACAGGTTTGACAGCCCTGGTCAGCGCAGGATTGACAACCTTGGTCAACACAGCTTTTTTCCCAGCAAGTGTATGGGCAGTAACGGCAGTGGCAGTCATACACATACTTTGGACGGCACTTCTCCTCGCATGTATAATAGTACTCTGGCACCTGACGGCAGTGCGTCGTTTTGTAGTACTGAGGTACGTACCTGCAGTGTGTGCACTCGTAATACTGCGGATTATAGCGGCAGCAACGCTTGTAGCAGTTATAAGTTTCGTACTCGCAACGGCACGTCTTATAATATTGAGGTTTAAATTTAGTGACTGGACAATAGCAGATGCAAGGGCCGCATCTGTAAGCGCAACAAGGGTCGACTTCCCCTTGGTCCCATTGGCCGTTATGATTTGTGTCTAAGTCATGTATGTTTTGATTACTGTAGCCACCGTGTTGATCGGCCATGGCGGCTGTAGGCAAAGTGAAAAGACAGAGAAAAGCTATAGAAAAGATGATGCTCTTCATCCTGTTCTCCCTTCTTATTGGATTGGATTGAAGACAGTGATCACATTGCGCGACACCGCCCGTTTTTCACCTATATGCCCTTGATGATTTTGTTGCAAACGACATATCGCGTATCGTACATTAGTGCTTGAAATGGACAAAGATACGTCCGAAATTTTTGCTATCTTTCTCTACGCGGTGATAGAGCTTTTTGATATGCTTTTGATCTAAGAAGCGGATGACTTTCTTTTTGAGTTGGCCACTGCCCTTTCCTGGGATAATCTCTACAAGTGAGATTTTTTTACTTACAGCCTCTTCCATCACACGGTTGAGCTCAGCTTCGATGGCGCCTTGCTTATTGTAAATGTCATGTAAGTCGAGTTTTATCTTCGCCACAGCTGGCAATCTCCCATGGGTTGATGCTCTAGCGTATAGCACTTTGAATCAATTATAGGGATCGCAGAAGATCACTCCGCAATCGTCACGCGCCAGCAGCGATGAATATGTTTACGACGAAAGTCCATCGGCACGGTCTTTTTCGAGATCTCTTGTACGGAGCATTTAGGAAAGAGCGTGGTATCAAACTCAAATTTTCGGGAGTTGGTACTAAAAAAGATCGTCCCGCCTTCAGAGAGGAGTTTTACGGCACTTTCAATAAGAAAGGCGTAGTCTTTCTGGACATCGAACATCTCATCCATTTTCTTGGATCGGGAAATCGTGGGTGGATCAATAACGACAAGGTCGTAGCGAGCGCCAGAACGTACTTCATCCCTAAGAAATTTAAGGCAGTCGGCCCGTACAACTTCGTTAGTGGAAGACGGAAGGGAATTTAGAAGAAAGTTATCCCTACTCCAGTCTGTGTACGTATTTGACAGATCTACGCTTTTAGTAAATGCCGCACCGGCATGCGCAGCGTGAACACTAAAAGCACTCGTATATGCAAATAGGTTCAGGACACGTTTACCCGTAGCAAGGCCAGCGACCATCTGACGGGTTTCGCGATGATCAAGGAACAATCCGGTATCTAGGTAGTCCTCAAGGTTGACTTTGAATTTTACGCCATATTCTTGGACGGTGAAAAACTCCCGCTGCTCCCCTTTTTTCTCGTACTGTTGAAGCTTTCTACGCCTAATGCGCGATCGCCAGTATATGTGCTTAGGAGGCACTCCAAAAAGCGAATCTAGCACTGCGTTGATTTCAGATTGCAACGCTTTGGGAGCCTCGTCGTTATCACGATCAAACGAGAAGTACTGCACGCAAAAGCGCCCGGCGTAATAGTCGATGACCAGCGGATACTCTTTGATGTCTCTGTCATAAACTCGAAAGCAATTGGTTTCCGAGCGGTTAGCCCACTTGCGAAGATGGCGGTAGTTCTTTCGAATCCGGTTTTGGAGAGGCGAGCTCTTGTTCTCGCCATCACAGATTGACAGTAGAAATGGGGCCTTATCGTTCACACGAATCCTCACGCTTATTGTGGCTATTTGCTACGACTGATCTATTTACGACGATCCACAAAACATCCAACTAAGCACTAGTCTTCGATATCTGGAGCTCTTGGGTCAAGGTCATAAGCAACAGGGGTTGCGGCAGAAGGGAGAGGAACGAAATCCGACTGATCTTCTGCGGGTACACTGGCCTTGGACGCCACGGCCCAGCAACCAATCAGAGTAAGAACTCCGGCCGCAAGGGAAATAAAGACATAGAGTCCAGTCAAACTATCAAAACGCAGGCAAATTGGAGCTAAAAGAGGCCCTGCAACGGCACCTAAGCCGTAAGCTAGAAGCAACACTCCCGTTGCCCTTGTAATATCGTGAGTTTGTAGTCGGTCACACACTTGGGTGATGGATAGTGGATAAAGAGTAAACGTCAATCCACCCAAAAGAAAGGTATGTACATAGATAAGCCAGTCTTGATCATGAAAAAATACCACCGCTAATGCGGGGAAAACCGTCGCGAGACTCACTCCAAGTAAAACTGCTCTACGGTCGATGATGTCAGACAATTTACCTACTGGAAACTGCAGAAGCACGCCTCCTAAAATACATGTACTGACCAATCCCGACACTGACACACCCACGGAAGAGGCAAACATCGGCAAAAAGCTATATATCGAGCTCAAAATAATCCCGGCGACAACACAACCAGAAAAGCCAAACACACTACGTCTAAAGAGTGATCCTAATGTGTGACGTGACCCCTCATGGACGTGCGGTGCTGGTGACGAGGTCAAGGTTAAGGGGACCTGTGAGAGAACACCAAAAAGCCCTGCAAAAATAAAGGGCTGAACCCCACTTAAGTCTAGCATAGGCAAGATGTGCTGGCTGAGGGCCTGGGACAAGTACAAGGCTACCATATACACCGACAGTATCGTACCACGGGTCTTGTCTGTAGCTTCACCCAAGAACCAACTCTCAACGACCACGAAATAGACAGCGACACAGAAGCCCATCACAAAGCGCGCAATTCCCCAAACCCAAATATCGTTAGTGAGAGCCTGAACCAGCAAGCAAGCTGTGCCTATTGCGCAAAAAGCGGCATATGCCCGTATGTGCCCAACGCGTACGATGGTACGATCTGCTCTCCACGCCCCTATCAACAGTCCTGCATAGTACCCTGAATGCACAAGACCAATCACCCATCCCTCAAAACCCAAAGTTCGCAAGTGAAGAGTCACAAAACTCATGAAAAATCCGTTGCCCATCATGAGTAAAAGCAAGGCGGCGACAGGAGCAACAATTTTTGTTAGAACAGATAACACAGCATTACCACCG
>JAJFMA010000286.1 GCA_021772415.1 Chlamydiota bacterium | reverse complement strand
GTAGCACCCTGAGGCCTGTAAGGCCGGATCATGGCTCACAAATAGCTCTGGAGGCATGAGTCGGCCTTACGAGAGTGTAAAGAAATTGGTGGTGGTGATGAAATGACCATTAGCCCACATGAGCTCGCACATTTTCCGGCGGCCTGAAAGGCCAGCAACCTGCATAGCCCAGGGCAGCGCCCTGGGAAAGTCCAAAATACACTCTGAGCGCTGTAAGTGCGACACATCCACGCGATTCATGTGTCGCACTTACAGCGCTCAAAAGCTTAATTCGCCTACCTGGGGCTACGCCTCAGGCTATACAGGTTACAGCCCTTCGGGCCTAAAAAAAGGCAACGTTGCATTTCTTTACTGAATCGGTGTCTCGGTGGTGTTTTCTTGTTCGAATCGGGCAAGATGTGTTTAATAATTACACTAGTGCTGTTTCAGTGGGCTAATTTCTGAGGGAGCGTTAAGAAAGTTCACGGCTCCGTAGTAGAAGCGCTTGAAGATATTGCGATGAGGTGTCGCATACCCTTGCAGCACTGACAACGCTGTCTGCATTTTTTCTGTCGAGCTTTGGGGGACAGACTGTGCTACAGCTCCAATCCACCTAAACACTTGCCTAGATTGTTCGTCGTCTAGCTCGGAATGTCCCCAAATGGCTTCTACAAGTCCTTGGCCCCATCCAAAATTTTGTTGGTTGCCCTTCACAGTTTGTCGCGCTTGATCTAGTGTAAGCTCTAATGAATTCTTTTCCTGTGCCTTAGAAATCAGCTGATTAAGGATGCTCGAATCGAAACGCTCTGGCTCGGTCAAAATCATCCACACCATATAGCCAGGCAGGCGCGTAAACAAAGCGACGTCCGTCTCCAACACTGCCTCCCAACTCACGAGACTATCTTTTTCACAATCTTCTCCAAGGTATACACGTCGGGATAGCGCCGATTGCCCCGCGATGACAAGAGCCTCTTCCATATTATGTGCCCGTTTGGGCAGATTCATCAGCGCAGCGGCAACAACAGTCACTACCTTAGGATAGCCAACAAGGACCGTCGCCACAGCACACCAAAATCCGCTCGATCCATCCGCCAAGTTACATCCTGAGAAACCCACCGCCAATCGAACCACCATCATCAAAGCCGACACCGCCAACGCTGTTACAGCGCCACGGCGTAGGCGACTCCCCGCGAAAGGATAGAGCTTGGCAACCTTAGTTCCGACCATATTTAGTCCTATCAGCGCCACGAGAGTGATATTGAAATAAAGTTCCGAGCTTTCCCCTGCCAACCAGCTACACAGCCATAGCGTCCCAATCACAGCAGCAGTTGCAGGCAGACGACGCAATCCTTCGCGCGCTACCGATGTGACAGTAGCACGTGATGGGCAGAAACTGTAGAGAGCGCTCACCTGCGTTCGAACCTGCGTCAGCGTCCTATAGACACTAAAGTCCGGATCTCCCCGTTCAGCTATTCCATCGAAACCATTCATTGCATTAAAATCTCTTACTAGACATTTATCGAGTTAAGTATAGTTGAACAACATGTTTTTGTAAACTATTATAAAAACAACAAAGTTAATAGGTTATTTTATAAGTTTACTAATCTAGCACAAATCTATTCATTTTCCTACCTTCCTATTTCTCTGTCTGGACAAAATGCTGCGAGAGGCATATAGCTATTGAAAACTTTAATAGTGACATAAGAAAGGCCCAACAGGAGGGAGAGGGATGGAGAATCTTCAAGGTGCTATGAACAACATGCGGAACTATTTCACAGATTTCCGCACCCAGCAAACCCGTGCTTTTGGTAATTTTGATACCCTTGTTCCCTCTTTGCAAGGCGGCTTAGCCTTCACCGACGTACAAAAGGACGCTGTTTCTAATCCTTCATCAGAAGCTCGGCGCAAGCTGGAATCAGCTCTCACAAACCTCCCAAAATACCGCAAAGGGTTGACCGGAGCCGACAGTGGACACCTAAAAACGGCGACTCCCGCGTCCGTGGTAGCCCTCCTTTTACTCACTGTGCAAACAGGTTTTTCCATTTACGACTTCGTCAAAGGCATCCAAGATGGCGACGAAGCCGTCCCCAGCACACAACTCATCACTCAGTTGGGAACTCTGCTGTTTGTAGGAGTCTCTATCATGTTTTGGGCCGTTCACGCGTGGAATGCCCGCGATGCGGCAAAAGCGGCCTCTGTACGTCCTACTGACGAAGCGACGACCTATTGGATCCAGCAGTATGTCAAGGCTGCCAAGCGCCTTTCCGACGCCATTGCTGGAGCTGAGGCTAGCGGCGCCGCCGGCGACCTCCCTGCACCCGATGCTTTGGGAGCGCGTTTTATCGAACTTCATTCTATCTACGACCACATGCTACCCGCCCAACAAGACCAACTGGGGAGAATAGAGCTCATCAAAGAGGCGTACCTCAACAGGATCCTTGCCATTGCCCCCAATAATAATCCGTTGGGTAAGCTCCTGCAGCGGGTACAGATTACATCGACCGCGATGCTGGGGCTATCCAATAAAGCAGCAGGTTCCTTCAAAATGGCTGACCACTTGGATGGTGGTGGCGCCATACCTGGTGTCGTAGCGGATGACCTTAGGGATGGGCTCGCAGCTAAGATAAAAGATGTTCTCGACGCCGCCAATGGAAGCCTTGCCGCTGTGGCAGATGGTCCCTTAAAACGCGTATTGTTAAACCATCCCAAAGCCACAAAGCTCATCCATAGCGGCGTTTGGATGAAGTTGGAACGCTACATTGGCCCGATGGAATTCATCACACTTCCAGGGGGAGGGCAATGGTATAAAAATCGCACCCAAGTCGGGGACGCTAGCTTTGCCGCCACCTGGACTAAGAGACGCGACAAGTTTGCTGCGCTGATGAACCGCGCTAACGAGGTTCATCCTGCCATGATGGTCTAGCAAGCATCTGCTTACGCTGTCGCCGCACATAAGGGCAGGGTGTATGTCACAGCAGACGAAACGCTCTTAACCGCGATGTTAAGGCATTTGAAATTTTGTGGTGCCCACATTCCTGTGGGCTTTTAGCGAGACCTCATAAAGCAGATGCTTTTAAAAATGAGAAGCCTAGGGACACTAACTTATGCCATACGTTAGTGTCTTTTAAATTGCCCACAGGAATGTGGGCACCACAATGGCATAACGAGTTCTTCTTTGCGGTATGCGAGCCTTATACCCTCGTGATATTTCCCGACACTCTCGCAGGAGCGACAGAAGGTATTCCGAGAATCAGCTGCGTAGTCTCAGAGTTTGTGTCGCTCCTATGGAGCTCACAGAGCTTTGGAAGCTACCTAGCGCTCACGCGCTAGGCTATAAAGCTGTCGGGGCGTCGCCCCTAACGAAAGGATGTTTTTGGAACTCACTCTCTCGCTTATGGATTCGTTCCCATAAAGATCGAGGTACCCCCGTCCCTACGTCTCATGTGTTCATAACCCTCTAGAATCGAATAGAAGTGATCATTACTAAATTTTTCATTACACATTGTTGATAGGGTCTTTTCTCTGCTTGCTGCATTTTTGACGTTTCGGTATGCTGGTGGACCTTTGACATAAGTCACTTATGACTAAGGCGACAAGCCACAAAATGATGGAGATTTAGGAGGGATAAATCTTATGAGTACACTCGATCGGCTCAACACATTCATGAGCCCATGCACCTCGCTATGGGGTCAAGCAGAAGACAAGTTACAGGAAAACGAAAGCATTGGCTTTTTGGCCACACGTGCGGTAGGCCCCTTGGTGGCGGTACCGCTACTAGCTGATGCGGCACTACACGTAGCTTCGTGTGCCTTGAAAGCGATATACTCCTTTGTGACACGAAGCTTAGAGCTTGTAGTCAACGCCTTTAATGCGCGCCCACAGCGTATTAATCCTCTGAGTACCTACACCTGGACAGCAGACCAGGCAGCAGGTCACCTATGGAAGGCCGTGGAATGCATCGGCATGGTTCTTTGGGCTGCTCCCATCAGCCTAGCTAGCCCTGATCTGGCGCTCCGTTCTGTGCGTTACTTCAACTTAGCACGTCCCGCAGCTCCCAAACCTGCCGATGACACAGATGCTAACACGGGCCTATGGTCTAAAGTTGGCCACTATGCCAACAAAGCCCTTGGTGTCGCTCTTACACCTCTTGACGTGGTGCATG
>JAJFMA010000285.1 GCA_021772415.1 Chlamydiota bacterium | reverse complement strand
CTTTGGGTAGAGTGCATTGTATTAACTCAATCCTCTGGGGCCACAAGCCGCCCCGAGAGGGCTCAGGGTGCTTTTTTGCTTTACCCCACCCTCCCGGGTGGGGCTATCATAAGCTGGCCCTTCGGGCCTCAGAACCAGACAGAATACACGTTACATTCTCAGACGTGCATCGATATGTTAAGTTGCTGATTATCAATGCAAGTGTTTTACCTGACCCCAGTCAAAACAGACTCATGAGGAAAAAAGCTATTCTGGATTTTATCATCTGGCTAATGGCTAGCTGAAAAATGCCGAAAGTCGAGTCTGCGCCTCTGCATTGAAATCTTTACAAACAACGTAACCTGAAAATCGGACGGGCCAAGCGCACCGACGGGGGAAAACGCATTCTAAGACAAACTGGTGAAGCCACAGGATAGGTTGGTGATTTTCTGTTCCGAGGCTGACTATCCGTCTAGGGATTACCCAACAATTCGGGTGATTCCTGATCTAGAGAGACGGTGATTTCACGCATGATGCGTCCTGCTTGGGCTCCGGTGGACATTCCCATCAGGCCCATCGTAGCTGGGTAGAGATACGTCACAAACGAAGGCCAGTGCCCTTGGCTCGTCATGTGGTAGTTGTACGCATTAATTCCGCCGACCGTCAACGCCGTCGAGGTGTCCAAAGCAAGGTGAGCGATATTTCGAATTTCCCAGTAGAAGGCGAACGCTAGTGCCAAAGAAAAAGCTGTGTTAGGCAGGCGCTTTTTATCCCAAACAAAACCGTGATAGCGACAAATGGCCTCACTTTCCACACGCAACGCAAACAACGGCATCGTCCGTATGACCGTGTCAGCAAACTGCTGGCGATTAACGGAGTAACCGCCGACCCGAAAGTTTCTACGCATCCCTTCCGCCAATGCTGCTCGAGCGTCCGGAGGTACGATGTCATCTGGTAGCTGGCCGAGTACAAACTGAGACGGAGCATCGGCCGAGACATGCACTACAGGAGAGATGACTCCCAAAGGTGAATCCAATACTGACGCAAGCCCATTTTGGAGCCATGATAAGGAAGGACCGATGTTCACCGGAAAAAGCTCCTACTGAGGTTGCTTGACGACATCGGCATAAATAGATTCGTATTGCGAGAGGATGGCATCGACACCAAAATACTGCTCTGCACGCTTGCGTCCTGCGATCGCCATTTCGGAGTGAAGGTCATCGTCAGTGAGCAGAGTCCGTACGCGCCGTGCCATGGTTTCGATATCACCGACATCGGCGAGATACCCTGTCACCCCCTCTGTCACAACCTCTGGGATGCCACCAGCATTCGTTGCAACGACAGGAACACCGTAAGCCATCGCTTCCAGCGCTACTAGGCCGAAACTCTCCTGTAAACTAGGAAGTAGAAGTACATCAGCCGCAGCGATACAAGCGTCGACATTAGAACGCGCTCCCCAGAAGGTGACGTAATCTTGCAGTCCAAGCCTGTGGATGGTGTTACGTGCTGCGTCGATATCGATGCCACTGCCGAGTAAAAGAAGGCGTGCATCGACGTTTTGCCGCACACTCCCTAATACCTTAATGACGTCAGATACACGCTTTACCGGCCTGAAATTGGATGCATGGATAAGAAGCTTCTCGCCGTTAGGGGTGAGCTGTTCACGCATTTCGCGCGCTTCGTAGTCTACTTTTTTGGGAATGAAGAAATTGTAAACAACATCGATAGCGCTCTTAATACCAAAGTCCTGCTCCGTCTGGCGACGAAGATCCTCAGAGACCGCGGTCACCCTATCGGAGTGCTCGATGCTGAACTTCACCACCTTTTTGTAGGCGGGGTCTCTTCCTACAAGGGTGATATCTGTGCCGTGGAGCGTGGTGACAACTGCCGGACGCTTCGTTCCAAGGAGCTGTTTCGCAAGAAAAGCACTTGTTGCGTGGGGGATGGCATAGTGCACATGCAAGACATCAAGATCTTCCTGTTCAGACACTTCTGCCATTTTTACTGCGAGCGCTAGCGCATAGTCGGGGTAGCGAATGAGGTCATACTGCGCAAGTTCCACAGGATGAAAGAAGAGGTTGTCGGCATCGAGTTTTAAGCGAAACGGCGGCTCGTATGTGATGAAGTGCACCTGATGACCGCGAAGAGCCAGCTGGTGACCGAGCTCGGTAGCGAGGATACCGCTGCCTCCTAGCGTTGGATAACAGACGATTCCTATTTTCA
Organism: Chlamydiota bacterium; assembly: GCA_021772415.1. Taxonomy (GTDB): domain Bacteria; phylum Chlamydiota; class Chlamydiia; order Chlamydiales; family JAJFMA01; genus JAJFMA01. The sequence continues at coordinate 16,416 of JAJFMA010000285.1, read as the reverse complement.
TCTACAGCTCACGTGTTCCTTTGGAGACTGATAAAATATCGTCGATGACGACGGAATTCCTTTGAGTCAGCCCCTGTGCGTATTGTGTTCCGATCAGTATGCCGTAGTGTTGCGAGATGTCAAGAACACGTTCCACATAGTTGAAGGTTTTCATCTGGCTGGCGTGGCACGCCATCATCGCGCGCCATGTCTCCATATGCTCTGTAACATCTACCAGGAAGGTTGCTTCCTCGGGAGTCGCCCCTCCATAATGGAGAATACCCTCGACCCAATGGACAGGGTGCTCCGGAAGAACCTTTGCAAAGCGGGCAAAGCGACACGCGATGCGTGCGAGAGTACCCGCAGCAAAGTGATCGGGGTGTTGACCGACACCATGGGGCTGCTGCGCAAGTACAAGTCGTGGACGGTAATGCCGTATCACCTCAACGAGACGAAGGCGATTTTCGTCCGTGTCACGCACACCGCAGTCTGGCAAACCGAGAACGATACGCTCAGCGCCGATGGTGGCTGCGGCATCCAAGCCCTCCTGGCGACGCAGCTTAGGCGTGCCGTTGGTTCCCATCTCCCCGACGGTGAGATCGACAATGACGATCTTACGTCCTCGTGCTGCCTCGCGACACAAGATGCCTCCGCACCCAAAATCCACATCGTCGGGGTGTGCCCCTATTGCCATGATGTCCATTACGTCTCCTTGCTTGTGGACCCTTTATTATAGCGCGTTTGTGCATTTGGTATCGCAATGAGAGAAACAGTTTAGACGAAACTTCGTTGCGGAGACTGTGGTTTCATAGATTCACAAACCGCAAACAGAAAAATCACCACAGAGCCCACAGAGATCACAGAGATCACAGAGAAGGCTTGGAGAGTAGAAATGGCTCCATACACCCTCATCTTGCTCAATAATTCGAAAATACAAAACGAGGTTAGACCAAACGGGAAGAAATTCCAACTACCTTTCTTCTCTGTGATCTCTGTGGGCTCTGTGGTAACTTTTTGGATCCCACCGCTAACTTAGCTTTATCCGTTAGCACGGCAGAAGGAGAGGGCATAGATTTCCTTAGGCATAGCCTGGATAAGAGTCTGTCCACAGCGGTTAAGCGTCGTTCCTGTGGTCATGACATCATCGACAAGTAGAATCCGTTTATCCTGTATGCGCTCGGGATCTCTAAGCTTGTAACAGCGTGTTACCAGCATACGCCTTTGCTCGGGCGTGAGCCCTGCTTGAGAGAACTCTCCATTTGAGCGTCTAAGAGTTTCGGCAGCGTCACATTGGAGTAGCGAAGCAAGCTCACGAGCGATGAGAAGTGATTGGTTATAGCCTCTAAAAAAGCGGCGCACACTGGGTACGGGAACAGGCACTATCAGATCGGGCAGCGCCCACCCCAGTTGATCGATTTGCGCCACAAGAAAAGCTGCTGCAGTAGCCGCTAGGTGGCGCTGTCCCCCATATTTCAGCCGCTTGACTAGTGCCGCAGCGGGACCCACATACGCAAACGCTGCACCAGCTGCAGTAAAAGGGGGTCTTTGCCGACGACACAATGAACACACTCCGTCACGGGAGTTCTCGAGTTCGACAAAGCAAGTCCGGCAGCGCTGCTGCGGATCTAAAAGTTCCAATAGTTCGACGCAACTAGTGCAAAGCAGCTGGCCACGCCCTTGCGCGCGTTCGGAACAGTGCAGACAAAGAGGTGGGTACACAAGGTCTACTGCCCCCAAACAAATGCCACGAATCCAGGAGGATATCATTCCTTCACTGTATAAGTCGGGTGTTTAATTGTGCCGCCAATATCGAGGGTTACTTTGTCTGTGAGTTTTAGCACGGATTGTGTCGGTTTCATCCTCACCTGCATGCTAAGGCTTCCGTCGTAACCCACTATTGCTGGAGGCGCATCTTTAGGCAGGTAAAACTTCGCGACCTTACCTTTGGAGTAGACGTTTCTAAGCTTGGTGATCACAGCGCAGCCCTGCCCCATTTCAAACTCTACAGATCCGCTAGAAGGTGTCAGCAGGTCAGCATCCAAGCCTACATGCGCCATCAAGTCGGCAGTAAACCCCGCTAGCCCTTTACCCGACTTACGACGACTTTGCAGCTGGAAGTGGACGGCTCCCTCTCCGGCAAAACTGCGGGGATTACGCAAATCTCCCGAAATATTGCGTACGGTCACCTCAGACAACGTCAACTCCTTCTTTCGACGTCGCGTACGTTCCTTTTCGTGACGTAGTGCTGCAGGAGCAATGTTAGTACCCTTAATTTCAGGAATAGCAACAAGCCACTGCTTGGTACCTACTCTTGTTAAAGCCAGCTCAGGAATGGTGATCTTGCCGGAGACGTCGGATATCGTGGTGTTAGTGAATTTACACGCGTTGGGGTTGAGGCTAAGAGCCCCTTGGAAGGAGTCGATGAAGCACCCTGCCACGACGATGTCTTTTGCGGCGACAGTACCATCAAAGCTTAAGTGGTCAAACAAGAGCCCCTCAGCAGCCCACTCACCATTAAGCTGATAGTGAGCGTCGATATGCCAGCGATGTAGTTCCCCCTGAAACTCCTTGGGAAGGATGTCTGTCAAATCCTTAGCACTGGCAGTAACAACACCTTCGAGTTTGATGGGTTGATTCCGCATCCTATGTGAGCGCTTACCACGTAAGTCTACATCTACACCAAACAGACGACCGCGAGCATCGCGGACAAATAGACCTTGGTCATCCCGCTCCCAATGTACGGTGAGAGGGGTTGCACCTCCATGGTCTGGAGCCTTCTCAAAAAACAGGAGCTCCCCATAAGGGGACAGTGGGCACTTGTTTTTAAGCACCATCCAAAGGGGTCTGCCAAGGTACTGCATGCTGAGCTCAGCGCGCAGCTCATACGGATCATAATCGAGACGCCCTCCTTTGACCCGGTATGGAGCATCTGAAACAAGTTCAAGACTATCATCCAACTGCACACGTCCGACAACGCGTCCCGGAGCGATATCTGCAGACACATTACCAACAATAGTTGCACCATGGGAAGGGCCTCCAAAAAGCACCTTGCCGAGGCCTCCAACGGGCTGTGCCGAAGCATCAGCAATTTTTTGTGCAAGCCAACCCATGGCAGCATGAGGAACTTCAAATCGTACATTATCAATGACAAGATTCTGCACTGAGGGATAGAACAGCAACCCATCAAAATCCAATGCCACACCAGGTCCCTTATGTGCAGACGAAAACACCTTCGTACTCATAGCACCGACAACAACGCCCTCATTTGTGTCGTAGCGCACGGGTACGTGACGCACGTCCTGAAACCTCAAACCGCCAATATTCACTGAGCGTAGTAAAGCGTGTAGATCTGCCTCAATATGCCACCACAATGGGCTAGGAAGCAGGGTGACTTTAGCCATCCCCTGAGCACGCACCTCGCCAGCTGGGTAGAGATTCCGCAACCACGCCGGAGCACTCGACAGGTATGTCAGCTGATGAAGGTTACCCTCCAACAGGTTCACACGTGCGTCAAAGACTCCTGTTTCTGTATAGAAATCTCCCTCTAAGCCCAACATCGCAATTTGAGCCCAGCGTAGTCCCAAAAAATTCACATGCCAACGATCAGGCTGTTGAATGACATCGCCGGAAAACGAGAGGTCGTCCACCTTGAGTTGATCGACAATCCACTGATCCCCACGAACGCTTCCACAGAAGCAAAAGCGATCTACCGTATTATCGTTGATGTGCACATCAGAAGCCGTCACTTGGTAGCCCACAAGACCTATTACACTGTCATACGAAACGTTGGAGCGGAAGTTCCCCGAAGCACTACGCAGCTTCTGCAGCTCACGTTCTGCGCTAGGGTGTAGGTTCAAGAGGCCCGTACGACTTACCCTTTGAACATCCCTCAACACCGTCTCCAAAGAAAAATCGACTTCGAAAGCAAAAGCATCAACTTGGGACCAGTCGTTTAAGCTAAGCTCCATCTTTTTGGGGTGCATATCCCCGAGATGGGTATTTTCGAGATCGAATTCGAACTGCCAAATCGATGGAGAGGCCACTGTGGACTCGCCACGTCCGACCATGCGTACAAGATCGCGTACGTGATCACCACACCAAAGATCAAATTCAATACTCCCGTAAGGGTAATTTAGGAGACGAATGTGATCTCCTACCAGCGAATACTCCTCAACCTTGCGGTGGGGTTTACCTACAGCCACTGTACCTTGCAAATGGGAAAATTCCAGAGTATTTAACGGATAGCTATAGACAAAATGTGATTCCAATTCCAGAAGAGCCACTTCATCGGAACGTGATCGCCACCGCCCCTGAGTGATGGCCCCTGACAAAGAAGCCTCGCGGAGTTTCAGGTCCCCATTTAGTTCAGCACGTATGATGTTGTCGGCTCCATCGTCCAAAGAGACCTGCCCCTCAATGGGTAAGGCATGCACAAAACCGGCTCCTTCATCCAATGTATGGAGGAGCTTTTTCAAACTTTCTAGGCTCCCATCAAGCTTATGGAGGTGCCCAGAAATTGTCAGTGGTGCCGAAGACCAAAGATCTCCAGCAACAACACCCGCACCTCCAAAGACAACATCATTTGAGACAGCTTCGACGTAGCTTGCACGCAGTTGACTTTCGTCCATCTCCACAACGGCATACAGATCGTCGAAAGCAATATCATGGCGCTTATCCACAAGGCGAGCAGCTTTCAACGGTACGCGCACTAGCGTGGCGCCTGATTTCAGATCCCAAGTAACATATGCCGGTAATTTTGGAGGACAGTCTCCAGGTAGGCAGAGACTTGGTATTTCTAAGCGAAACGCGCTATTTTCTAGGACTGTATCGTTGAGGTCTAAGGCTAGGGTGAGCTTTCCCTCTTCAATCGCTCCTTCAAGATCCATACGTCCCAAACATGAGAGCGCGAACCGTGGAGGTAGAAGTGGGGCTACATAGCGTTCAAGTGAAAGGTCACTGGCCTTCATCTGCAATGCCGTCAGAGTAGGCATTCCTTCGACTACCGATAACACACCGGACAGCTCACAGTGATCATCGCCATCCTTTCCAGACAAGGCAGCAACACCGTTTATATTCCAGTCACTTCCGTTTTTGGTGATTGTGGTGGAAAGCTGCAGCTTATTATCATCAAATACATACGCAGCAGCGGCACGTGAAGGCCTTGGATAAAGGTTTGCCAGCTCACTACCTTGCAGCGCAAGTTCAACTTGTACGTTGTCTCCAGACAGAACATGCCAACGCCCACGTCCATTAGGTATTGCACCAGAAAGCTCTGCGCGCTGGAGATGTCCTTTAAGAAATGTGATGTCGGCATTGACACCTTCAGTATAGCGTTGCTTCCCAGCACTCTCACCGGCAGAAACAGTACCTCCATCGAGAAGCAAAGACCCGTCAAGGCCTTGTTGTCCAAGGCTTAAAGAGGCTACTACCTCATCGCACATAAGAGTCACATTTCCATGTGACGTATTCAAGACGATCGCTTCCCCCTGAACCTGCTGCATTTCAATGGTGCGCGGTTTCCAAAGAACTACTCCAGAAACCCTTCCCTGAGACAGCTCCCAATCCTGTACAGCAGAATAGCGACTGGCAGCAACACGACGGAATAGGTCTAGCTCGGATGCTTCAACATCACTTAGATCTAAACGTATCTGTTGGGAACTTTCTTGCACCCAGCTTATAGCTCCCTCGTGTCCATCAGAGGCTATCCAGCGACTATCAGCGCGAAAACCACCTGTGGAGGGACTCTTAGCGTCGATACGCAGTGCTTTAGCTTCGTTGTGATGCCACCACTGCGAGCGCAAAGAGAGGAGAAGGTCCCCGTCAGGCTCAATCCAAAGACGTCCCTTCAGTGCCTCCATTGCCCAGCGCCCATTTCCACCATGAGCACCGATGGTTTCGACCAAAGCGCGACCATGAATTCCAAGCGAAAGAATATTTTCTGTGAGGCCATCGCCGACAAGTTTCAACTCAGGAATCTCGAGAGCTAGCCCCATTGGCGTGACAAAAGTCTTCAGATGGCGAATCGATAGTTGCCCAGTAATTTCCGTAGGACGCATTCCGGATAGGCGAACGCTAAGGTCGCCGTCGGCAATACCACCAACTGTGTAGACATCGTGATCGACAATACCAAAACAGCCTAAGCACGACTGTACTAGAGCACACGAGGCATTCTCACAGTGCAAAGACAGATGAGACCCCTGAGCATCCATCTCTCCGTTAATTTCAAACAGTCCTGAAGCACCCGTGGCGCGGCCACTCCCCTTTACTCCGGCTCGTCCGAGGTTCAGCGACGCCTCAAGGTTAGCGACATAGGTAGTGTCGCCACTCCCTCGCCAAAAGAGCTCTCCATCGGCGACATGGAAAGACGCATTCCCCCAAGCCCCCATGAGTGCCAGCCAAGGTGAAGGCGTACTCACACGGGAAGGCAAGCGGTCGACATGCAAGCGCAGGCCCGCGAGATCTACTTGAAGTTCAGAGCCTCCACCAAAAGGCCACCACCCGGAAGGATAATGGATACGGGCCTCACGAAGAGAAAAAGGCGGCTCCTCCGCGTCACCGCTGTCAGCTACCAAGCCGGTGACAATCAGCGAGTCCCCTTCTGAATGCATAGAAGCATAGCGAACAGGAACTCCAAGCCCCTGTTCTACAGCATCTAACATCCCCTTGCGAAAGAGGTACCGCGACGCGGTCGGCAGCGCCAGTACGCACACGAGCACAACGACGAGTAAACCTACTGCTGTCCATGTAATGCGACGCATGCCCCTGCCCTTTCAATCAAGTGTGTTGTGACTAAGGCTAAACTTATAAGAGATTCTTCACTCTAGCGCAAGGAGATCCGCCCACAGTCGATATCACACGAGAATACAAACAAATACAGCGGTGACCTTGCTTCGGCCGTCAAAACGGATTTCTTCCTAAGAATCAACCAGTGTAAAGCCTATCTCGTCCATTTCGTCACGCTCTCTACTGAGAGGACTGTGAAATGGGAATGAAAGAAAAGCACTGATCGTAGACATCTAGAAAATCATCGGGATGCATGGCAAGGGCAACGCAGTCGGGAAAGGCGATACTTTGTTTCGGCACCACATAGTAACCATGTATTTCGTACAATAGCTTATGTGTCTCCATCATATGCTGGGAGTGCCCTCGGTTTGTTAAAAGAGCATGACACCCCAACGCATAGAATTCAGCAGCTTGACGTTGAAACTGGGCAAATTCTTCTTCGGAGTTGGTTGGCATTGAAACAAGTCCTTCCCATTTTTTGTCGAGGTCCCAGAATATTTCAAAGGCATCCTGCCCCGAAACGTGCTTCATGGTCCAATGTTCCAACGGCATTCTAAAAGTCGAACGTGTTAAGGTTACGTCTTTTCCGCTCCCACTTTTATATACTCCGGCTGTATGGCCGACTATGCCTGTACGGACATCGGTGGATTTTGAATTTGTATTAGTACGAGCATCCCAAAACCAACGTAGGGTTGGATAGTAGTGGCTTTGCTTACCTTTGGAAGGAGTCTCAAGGTGATCGGTTCTAATTGCTGCAAACCCACCACCACCCGTCTCTTTCCGCCCTGCGACCAAGTTATTAAAAACCTGAGCAAGAGGAGTTGTGGGCTGTTCTCGCAGCATCCCTAAAGTCTGCAAATATGTGGTATTTCTACGTTCACTATAGGCCTGTTGCTGCTCAAAATAGGAAGAGTACCGCCTTCCATACTCACGATGCACGACATCTTGATACTTAGGCTGTGCAAGGCGTGTGATGACGCCGCCTTTTGTCAGCAACACACGACGTACCTGCTCCACGTGACTAGGGCTCACTTGTGCGTTTGCCTCGAGTCCTTCCAAAAACGCCAACACGTCTTCGAGCTCGGAATTCAAAAACAGCTTCCACGCCAAGCCAGACAATAGCTCCAATCTTTCGCTCTCATCGCGTAGATCAAAATATCCCTGTATGTCGTTCTCGATGTCACCGCCCAATTTTGACGGGCTGAGATCTCCGCCAGTCAGGTGCTTGCAACATGTGAGGCGCAATCCCTTAGATGCTATCTGCAGGGGGCTGAGAACACCTTCCCTTGCCGGAACACTCACGCCGCAATCTTGGTATACTGCTACAATCAGAGGCAGATTTTCCGTAGCAGCTAGATGAAGCAGGGTCTCTCCGTTAGAATCTCGAGCCTGTCCCCAATTGCTTTGTATCACTGGCCGCAATACAGACGGATCTCCGAGAGCGACGGCACTGTCAACGATCACACGTAAATATTCACCGCGCTCGTTGTCACTTAACGTGGACGGATCGGGTAGTGCAGCAAACATCAACTCCACAGCTGTCGCGTTACCAATGGAAACCGCCCTACCCAACGCCTCAGCTGTGGGCTGCCCCCTCACTTTAGATTGAAGCTGACGAAGCTGGTCTGGATTTTGCGGTTTAGCGAACGCCAACGCCCAAAACGCCGCTTCCGGATTCTTCTCAAAACCAATTGACAAGTACCGAATCAGCGCGTCCCCGTTTCCAGATTCGCTAAGTAGAAGCGCTACATGAGTACAGGCATCCGCCGAGGTGCTTGGGTTTAGATCCACCCGTCTAAATAATTCCTTAATATCGTCAGTAGCACCCAACAAGTGTTGCGCAAGATCAGGTCTTGCGATTAACGCCTCGCTCATGAAATTATTCATCTGGACAGATCGCTCATCTATAGGTAGAGATAGTTCTTGCGGCAACCCAAAACCCTTTTGAAACAAATATTCGACGAGTTCAAAACCGGTATCCTTAACGACCGGCCGCCTAATACACAGAGAAGAAGCAATACCTTGTTCAGGCGGAGGTAAGCGCTCCAAAACACGATCGGCTTGGTCAGCGTCGTGACAGCGCTGCAGTAGGCTCTGCAGCGCAAAATCTGTGCTATTCTGCGGCATATGTTCGATGTACCAATCCACGGCCTCTCTCGGAGCATCTGACGGGAAGAACCCTCGAACCCCCAACCACTGCTGTATGTCCTCTTCCGACATCTCTTCCAACAGTGTGTCGGCGGCTCTCAAGTTGCCCTGACAAAGCTCATGCTCGATGTCGTTTCGCAACTGCACGGACTGAGAAACGGCGACTCCAAAATCATTGTCGGGACCGAACAACTGCTTTCTGTCCGCTGGACTTAGAGATCTGACACAGTCTCCTTCGATCACCTTTGCTTTCTTTAGATCTTGAAGTAGCTTACTACAGTTGCCCTTCAGTGCCTGACTGACTATAGACGCTTGTCTAAGGCCATCGAGTTGTTTTATCGATGTCTTTTCCTCATCATTCATGCCACGGTCCAAACCATGTCTAAGGCACGCTAACATCAGAGCAAGAGGGTCCGCATCAGGCGACTGTGCATTCTTAAATGTTGGGTGATGGGTCGACACGTATCGTTTAAGGTCTTGTGTACTGCTAAATTCCTTACCGTTGAATATGAGCACTTCTCGATCACGATCCACCTCAACATCGTACCTTCCCACTTCGTAAGGGCTGTAACTAGTCGCTCTGGCAAGACCAACGAGCAGCTCAAGATGATCATCACTCGTCCCTCGACACAGACAAAAGGATCCTGCTTCAAGCTTAGGCGGTGGAGTGAATCGCAGGCTCGCAATGTCTGTCAGCAGCCCTTCTGGATTGGAGCAGCCAGTTTCGCACTTAAGGGCGTCAGCTCTGGCAAAAACTCTGTCGCCGATTCGTTGCATACGTTCACAGGTAGTGTCATCAATTTCACCTAAGCGACCGATGACATCACGAAGCCGCTCTTGTCCATCAGGTGTTAGGTTAATTTGTAGAGCAAGGACCCTCTCGTCTGTTGAAAAAAGCGCATCGAGCTCCTTAATAGCTTCATCGGTCCAGTAACGGGGTGGGACTTCCTCGAACCCTATAGAGGTAAAAGGATCATCAGAGCTAAAAGGATCATCGTCTGCGCCGTCAGAATCATCCACAGGGTCTTGGGCCCGCGTAAGATAATTAGAAAGCGACTTTAATCGAGAGTCAAAATCCATAAAATCACACACGAATTAAATAATTATCATTATATATATATTTTACTATTCCTATTATTAAAAACACAATAGTTAGGCTTTTTAAAAGCCACCAGACAATGTCCGCCCAATAGACTCTACCCTAGTGAACACTCACACGGCAATTTGTAGATCGGGATGGCAATACGGGTCCGAGGCTGTTGAAAAAGCTCCCACTCCATTATGAGCTACCTACAAAGAAAGCAGGCGCTTTAGCCACATATGTATGGCACACGTGAAGTTTTTTGCTTGAATTTTCACGTGGCTTACTTACACTGAGATATGAGCACTAGTGTTCCTAATTGAATAGAACCCCATCGTGGCATGCTGAGAAAACTCTTAGACTATCAACTGTCTCTGACAGAGAAGGGCAAGCCCCTTCACGCCGTGCGCCCTCTGATCACGGCACTCGATACTTTCATGTATGAGGCGCCTTTGGTGACAACCAAGGGCCCGCATATCCGCGACGCTGTCGACTTAAAGAGGTGGATGTCTCTTGTCATCGTAGCGCTGCTGCCCTGTATTTTCATGGCGATATGGAACACAGGTGTGCAGAGCATGATCTACGGCAGCGGCGACTATCGCTTGATGGATGAGTATCTTGGAGCGTCGGCAAGCTTTGATAGCTATATGAGTTTCGTCACTAAAAACGACCGCTGGATGACGATTTTAAAGCTGGGAGCGACAGCCTTCTTTCCGGTGATGCTCATCTCTTATATGGTGGGTGGTCTCTGCGAGGGACTGTTTGCCTGCCTACGTGGTCATGAGATCGCCGAGGGTTTTCTCGTTACTGGGATGCTCTATCCGCTTGTTTTGCCTCCTACTATCCCTTACTGGATGGTAGCCGTCGGTGTCGCCGTCGGCGTTGTCATCGGTAAAGAGCTTTTTGGTGGCACTGGCATGAACATCGTCAACCCCGCGCTCTGTTGTCGCGCCTTCCTCTTTTTCACTTTCCCAGGCAAGATGTCTGGATTTGTTTGGGCGGGAACTAACCCCACAACGGTGCGTGAAAGCCTTATCAAGATGAACCAGGACGCTGGCACTGGCGCACTAGACGGCTATTCGCAGGCGACCAAGCTTGCCCTCTTCAATGTCAGCCCAGAGATCAAACGCGTCCACGTTGATGCCATCGCCTCCAACGACGTGGGGCGCAACGTGGGATCCATCAACGTCTTAGACAGTAAACTCGCCGAATGGAACGCTGCCACAGGCAGCAGCGCCGAGATTGGCAGCTTAGGAGCAGAACAGGTTCAAAGCTTTGTCACAACGCCGCTAATTGATGGCGGCTTGGGACTTTCTCCTGGTGCCTATGAAGATGCCTTCCACTTCTCTGCGCTACGTTACGGCGTCGGTCACAATGCTGACAGCAGCTTTTTCTTTGGAGACATGCTTGGAAGCATGGGCTCGACATCGGTGTTCGCCTGTTTGCTCGGAGCCCTATTCCTAATCTACGTCGGCATAGGCTCGTGGCGCACGATGGCGGGCGTCCTTGTAGGAGCTCTAACGGCGGCGGGGCTATTCCAGGCCGCAGCGAACCTTTTCGGTGTAGACGGTGGAGCATGGAATCCTGCCCAGTTTGACTTCCCAGCCTACAAGCACCTTCTATTAGGGGGGCTGGCCTTTGGGCTTGTGTTCATGGCCACCGACCCCGTGTCATCGCCATCCCTGGACTCGGCAAAATGGGCCTACGGCATCCTGATAGGTGTCGTCACCATTGTCATACGTGTAATTAATCCCGCATATCCTGAAGGGGTTATGCTCGCAATCCTTCTGGGTAACGTGTTTGCACCTCTACTCGACCAAGTAGCCGTGCACCGCTATAGAATGAGGAGGCCGCAACGTGTCGTCGCCTAGTTCTCAATCTAGCAATGCTAGCGTCCTAACCTTCATCGTCGTGTTAAGTATCGTGTGTGCTGTCGTGCTGTCTTCACTCGCCAGCGCCCTTCGACAACCTCAGGAGGTTGCACGAGAGCTCTATCGCAGCACACAGATGCTCGTCGCAGCACAGATCTTTAACGCCTCTGAGGGACATTTCCAGCTACCAAACGACGCAGGCGAATACATCCCTGCCAAAGCAGAGAGCGACGGCACTCTGGTAGCCGGAGACAAAAGTGACGTTCCTAGTGGTGAAGATGTCCTTGCCGTCTACCGCAACCGCTTTCGCCCCTATCTCGTCGATGAAGACGGAGATCTTGTTACTTTCGAAGAGGCTGGCATCAATGAGCAGGAATACACCGACAAACACCGCAAGCGCGGGTACTATCGCCAGCCCCTAAAGTTGATATATAAGATTCTTCCTAATGACACAGACGACAGCGAAACGGCGACAGGCTACGTCATCCCTGTTAACGGCTACGGGTTGTGGGATGCCATCTACGGCTACCTCGCGATTTCCTCCGATGGACTCGATGTCATAGGAATTTCGTGGTATGAGCACAAAGAGACTCCTGGGCTAGGAGCCAATATTGCCGAGCCCGACTGGCAGAGCCATTTCCCAGGTAAACACCTCTTCCAAATGGCTTCTGAGGGGACAACCGACCTTAGCATCGCTCCAGTAGGGATCACTGTAGTTCGCGGCAAGGTTGCCGAGGTTTTGGGAGAAGGGCCTAAAGCCAAAAGCGCTGTCGATGGCATGGCAGGAGCTACCCTTACAGGTAATGGTGTCACCAAGGCCTACAAAGATGTGTTGGATGCGTATCGCCCCTTTTTAATGGCGATCCATGAGCAAGAAAGTCCAAAGAACTAGACGAACGAGTCGCTGCGATGTCAGAAAATACTACATCACCTAAATCGTACTTCACGTCCCAGCTGTGGACAGGGAATCAGATCCTTGTTGCCATCTTGGGAATTTGCTCGGCTTTAGGTGTTACAAATCGCCTGTCCGTCGCTATCACGATGGCGCTGTCGGTGACGTTTGTGACGGGCTTTTCGTCGCTTTTTGTCTCGCTGCTGCGCAAGGTTACACCCGATAGCGTGCGTATGATCACACAACTTGCCATCATCTCGGTCTTTGTGATCATCATCGACAACCTCCTGCGCGCATACCTTTTTGAGATTTCTAAAACCCTCAGCGTCTTCGTGGGACTGATTATCACTAACTGCCTAGTGATGGGTCGTGCCGAAAGTATGGCCAAAAACGTCCCTCCTATGGCGGCTTTTGCGGATGGCATCGGTGCTGGACTTGGCTATGGACTCGTGATCTGTATCGTCGCTGGCATACGCGAGTTCTTCGGTTTTGGCGAGCTCTTCAACATCCGCGTCATCCCTGAAGCTATCTACGCTACTGCTGCCCACCCCGATCGTTTTGAGAACTTCTCCCTGATGGTATCACCGCCCGCGGCGTTCTTCATTTTAGGCCTGATGATCTGGGTTGCCAAACTTACGGAAAAGGAAGAGGCTTAATCGCATGTTAATGGGACCTTACGAGTCACTAAATGTCTTTGGTTTGCTCATCCAGGCTATCTTCATAGAGAACTTCCTGCTGGCGAACTTCTTGGGAATGTGTACCTATCTCGCGTGCTCCAATAGACTTAAGACCGCCAACGGCTTGGGCATGGCGGTGGTTTTCGTTCTGACGGTTGCTGGCGTCCTGAACTGGTGCGTGCACCACTTCGTCACCGGCGACGATGCCTTGCAGTGGCTCACCTATTTTGGCTTGAACCCCGAGGGCATCAACCTCAACTTCCTCGAATATCTGCTATTCATCAGCGTCATCGCAGCCTTCGTACAAGTGCTCGAAATTGTCATCGAGAAGTTTTCACCTGCTCTCTACATGAGCTTGGGGATGTACCTACCTCTGATCACCGTAAACTGCGCCATCTTAGGTGCGTGCCTCTTTGCTGTGACCCGTGAGTATCCTTTTGTTCCTAATCTCATCTATGTCTTCGGCTCTGGAGTCGGATGGTGGCTAGCGATTGCACTAATCGCAGCCATCCGTGAGAAGCTTGCCTCTTCCCACATCCCTAAGGGACTCGAGGGTATGGGCATCACCTTCATCATGACAGGCCTGATGTCTATGGCGTTCATGGGCTTCACAGGTATCAAGCTCGCTAACCCCACCGGGGAAGAAGTTGCGCCAGCAGCTATCGAAGAGCAAGCGCGCAACATCAAAGAGGCCAAGCAGGCTTCTAGTGATGTGTTCCACGCGGGCCTCTAAAGCCAAGAATTCACCACAGAGCCCACAGAGATCGGCTGTGAAAGGAGCCGGGCCTGCATTACCGTGTTGTGAATGAGCGAATTCGGTTACGTTGCAGCCAAGCACTAGGCCTGTGTGGGTGATGCGAAAGGGTAAACGCAAAGGAGCAAAGACGCTAAGGCGCAAAGAGGTTGAATTTCCTTTCATGTAAGTCTAGCAAGACTCCAATATTCAAGGCTTCTCTGTGGGCTCTGTGGGCTCGGTGGTGAGTTTTCAGTTTTACGCATGCGAAAGGGGCAAGGCGCGCATTTTTGCATTACGATGAGAGAATAGGGTTTGCGTTGCAGCCAAGCACTAGGCCTGTGTAGGTGGTGCGAAAGGGTAAACGCAAAGAGGCAAAGACGCAGAAGCGCAAAGAGGTTTTTTTTGCGTTTCTTTTCATGTAAGTCTAGCGAGACTCCAATATTCAAGGCTTCTCTGTGCTCTCTGTGGGCTCGGTGGTGAGTTTTCAGTTTTACGCATGCGAAAGGGGTCAGGCGCGCATTGTTGCATTATGATGAGAGAATAGGGTTTGCGTTGCAGCCAAGCACTAGGCCTGTGTAGGTGGTGCGAAAGGGTAAACGCAAAGAGGCAAAGACGCAGAGGCGCAAAGAGGTAGTATAGTGGTTATAGTGGTCCCCAATGTCTAGACCAAAAAGTGTGATTATTTTACTCCCTGCTCTGTGGGCTCGGTGGTGACTTTTCAGTTTTACGCATGCGAAAGGGGTCAGGCGCGCATTGTTGCATTATGATGCCCCAACACTAAAATTCGAAAAACCATGGAGGCCATGGTTTTCAGGATTGTAAACGGGACCTGTAAAAGAGACCGTAAATAAGGCCGGCCCTGCATTACCTTCAGCCTCACCTGGAAAATCTTGTTATTGTATTTTTAAAAGAATTTATATATATTATAATAAGATGTACGCACAGGGAATTACTATATGAAACTATCAAACTTTCCACTAGTTTTTATTACAGCAATAACCTTCGGCTTCACAGGAATTGGAGCAGCGGAGTCTAAGGCTAACGACGATGGATTGGACACCGAATGGCTGCTTTCGCAACTCAAAGAAGCTTTAGGTGAGGCTACGTTCGATAAAGACGTTAGCACAGTCAACTACGATGGACGCGACCTCATTGTCGTGGTGCCGCGTGTTTCCGATGAGAATCCTCAAGGGACAAAATTTATCATCACAGAGCTCATCATCCAGCAGGTTTCGGAAGGCAAGATTGCGCTATTCGAAGATGGTATCGCACGCTGTCCTAAGGGCGAAGCGAGCTACATGAGTCTCGCCTACAAGATGCCAAACAAGGGTCTCTATTACGGTTTGTGGGATTCCGACTACGACTTCTCGGTTAGCTCCTTCATTAATTTGGGTTTGAAAGGAGATGCTAGCCGTTACAAATCCCTAATTTCCAAAGAAGTAGAATCTTGTCCCTTGGATGACTGGTGGCTAAAGTACGCAAAGACCTACGCTGAAGACCCTGTACGTGGGCCCATTATCACTCAAATCAACGAGATTTTGTCGGAACAAAACAAGCTTTGGGTAACGGGCGACTATGCCAAAATCGAGGAGAATCGCTCGAATTTCGCCGACTCCACTGAGTCTAAAGATCCCGACGTGCTTCAAGCGTGGCGTACAGTGATCGTCGAATTGGCAGAGCTGGCCATGGAGCAAGGTGGGATACCAGAGCAGCTGCGTCAGGACTTCCGTAACACCAATCCCAGCGAAGATTCCGATGAGACAGGTCAGGCAATCTATTTGCTCTTAGACCAATTGATCAAAAAGCCTGCTGTGGATTCAATCATGAGTACTTTAGATGCACATCTGAGTGAGATTCCAGAGGGTGCTCCGATTGTGGTTCTAGTAAAAGAGCCGCGCGATCAGCTGCTACTAAAGCGGTTGAAGGGAGAATAGGCTACTGGTCTCCTATCTCAACATCGAAAGTAAATAGGGCCGCAAATAGGGCCGGGCGTGCATTGCTGCATTGTGAATAAGAGAATGTGGTTTGCGTTGCAACCAAGCACTAGGCCTGTGTGGGTGACGCGAAAGGGTAAACGCAAAGAGGTAGAACTTATTCTTCGCGCTTCTTTTCATGTAAGTCTAGCGAGACTCCAATATTCAAGGTTTCTCTGTGCTCTCTGTGGGCTCGGTGGTGAGTTTTCCGTTTTACCCATGCAAAAGGGGCCGGGCAGGCGTTGTTACATTACGATGAGAGAATGTAATTAACAC
>JAJFMA010000284.1 GCA_021772415.1 Chlamydiota bacterium | reverse complement strand
AAAAATCTACGGCATTGACGATATCACGGAACTCACCATAGCGCTTAATGGCCTGTCGACCAATTAGAGCGTCCATTTTTTCTTGAGGCACGGAGCGAATAAGGTCAGTCTTTACAGGTGTAGGACCTACGGCATTCACTGTGATTCCAAAGGAGGCGAGCTCACGCGCGAGTATTTGCGTCAAATTAACTACAGCGGCTTTTGAGGCTGCGTAGATGGACTCTCCCTCGAGCTGCAACGGCGTTGCCACTGTAGCAAAGTTGACGATGCGCCCGGATTTCCCCAGCTTCATCACTTTAGCAGCTTCACGGCAGCACAAGGTTGTTCCTACGACGTTGGTTTCAAGAAGGCGCCGTATCGTCGATGCCGGTGTGAGCAAAATGTGGTTCATGGAAGCGACGCCAGCATTGTTGATTAAGGCATCAAGCCTACCGTGACGTTTACGCACTTCACTGAACATGCCGCCGACAGCATCTTCATCGCTGATGTCGAGTTCAAAATGGGTGTAGTTGGGATTTTCGAGGTCTGAAGGGCTTCTGCTGCACCCTACAACAAGATAGCCTTGAGACAGATAGTGCTCAGCGAGGTGGCGCCCAATTCCCTTGCGTGTGCCGGTGATGGCGATGACGGGTTTAGACATGTACCGACTCCTGCAAGAGGCTAAGCGCATACTCGGCGAGCGCCCCCACACTTCGGAAGGGGCTGTTACGCATCGAAAGGGCTTTTTCGTTAGCGAGAGTGATCTTGCGGCCAGTACTGTCTTCGATTTTTTGCTCGACGGTGACAATCAGGGTTACAAGGTCAAGCGAGTCGAGCTGCGCATCCATCCCGTAAAGAAGCGTTTCTGGACTTGCTGTCAGCTTACTTTGATCGCTGAGCTGCACATTCAGATCGTCAATAGCTTCTGCGATAGCTTGGTGGACTTTAGCTTGCATCATCGGGCATCTCCCTGTAATAGGCGTGATCGGCCATAGCTAGCAGCTCACGATCGCCCGCACTGTCGCCGTAAGCATAAATGGTCGCATTTTTAGGGTCTCCGATCAGCTCTTTGAGGCGCCGAGTTTTTTCCGCACCTCGGCAGTTACCTCCTTCCATATGTCCTGTGATGACCCCGTCCGGGGTCGTTTGCAGCTTGGTGCATAGGACATCGTCAAAACCCATACTTTTGCCCCACGGCTCTATGTATGCCTCGATCGAAGCGCTAATAAGTACACAGTAGTGTCCCTGCATTTGGTGCCACTGGATGCGTTTGACAGCCAGAGGGCGCAAGCGATAGATGAGTCCGTCTGCGGCAAATGCTGAACCCTTACGCCGCAGCTCGCTAATATCTAAGCCTGAGAAAAAATGCGTGAGCAGCCGCTCTTTCATCTGGCCGCGGCTGCGCCACCGTAGGTAGTCTAGCACTAGGCCTGGACCCACGATGGCTAATCCACCTAGAGTTCTTGCCCAACCGAATACGGATACGAGAAACGGCACTAGGGTGTCTCGGTAGGAGATGGTTCCATCGAAATCGAAGGCTGCGACAGTCTGTGGGGGTGTTGAACTATTCATAGGTATTCATTATCAACACATAGCGAATTTTGTCCGAGCACGAAGATCTGTTAAGGAGCAAGTATGCCAACCAATACTGAGAAAAATCACCACCAAGCCACAGAGTTGAAGAGTTCAGATGAGAAGAGCGGTGCGAAGCACGTTCTCTTTTTTGGATCCATGACTCGCGGCCACAAGTCGCCCCGATGAGAGTGTAAAGAAATGGGCGAAGGCTCCATTTTGAGGCCCGTAGGGCTGACAAGATGTATAGCCTCGGGCGTAGCCCGGGGTAGGCATAGATAGGATTTTGAGCCCTAAAAGGGCGGCAGATGAATGCGTCCATATGCCGCCCCTAAAGGGCTCAGGACGTGTTTTTGCCTTCACCCCGGGCTACGCCCGGGGCTATACGTCTCGCTGGCCTTTCAGGCCGCCGGAAAATGTGCGAGATCATGTGAGATGATGGTTATTTCATCATCAACGCCCATTTCTTTACACTCCCGATGGGGCTCAAATTCATGTTCCGTTTTACCCCACCCTCACGGGTGGGGCTATCATAAGATGGCCCTTCGGGCCTCATGAGGGAAATTTGAGTGCCTTAGATGATTACGTTTTGATTGAGAGGGAGATACAGTTCGGCGACATGGTCCATAACCAAGTTCTCGGGATCTCCGTGTCGACTTCGACCCCTTTTTCCGCACAAACACTTGAAACTTAACTTATTAGGTCCTGCGCACCTAAAACAAAGTCTGCGGGCATTTCTCAGGCGGGGTCAGGCCTGACAAAGTGACACTTCCCAACTACCGGTGTTTTAAAGCAGCATTCATCTTGACTACCTGCCTGTCGACCATTAGCGGGAAGTGTCACTTTATCAGGCCTGACCCCGCCGTAGACCCTCCCATTTGTATTACCCGAGAGCATTGACAAAAGGGAGGGGGTATCCTATCGTTTGCTATACCGGAACAACTTGAGCTTTGGGTGTTTATGTCTAAGAGAGTTTTGATTACGGGTGCTGCGGGCTTTGTTGGATTTCACTTAGCTCAGGCGTTGGCTGCGCGTGGCGACACAGTTCTAGGCCTCGACAATTTTAACGACTACTACGACCCTAGCCTAAAGCGCGCACGGATGTTGCATCTTGCACAGCTTGGCATCGAAGTCGCTGAGGGAGACATCTGCAACCCCGAAGCTCTTAAAAAAGCTGCCAAGAGTCTATCTCCAACGCATGTTGTCCATCTTGCGGCACAAGCTGGGGTGCGCTATTCCATCGACAACCCACAAGCGTATGTCCAATCGAACCTTGTTGGCTTCGTCAACATTTTGGAGCTCTGTCGCCACCTAGATGGCGTTAAGCTCGTGTATGCCTCGTCATCATCGGTGTACGGCGCCAACACTAAGACTCCGTTCAGTGAAAGCGATGTCTGCGACCAACAAGTGAGCCTGTATGGTGCCACGAAAAAGAGTAATGAAGTTCTTGCTGCCTCCTACCACCATCTCTATGGACTTCCTGTAACGGGTCTGCGTTTCTTTACGGTCTATGGCCCTTGGGGTCGCCCCGATATGGCCTATTTTGGGTTCACTAAAGCCATCGAAGAGGGGGAGTCCATTAAAGTCTTCAATAACGGCAAGTTAAGGCGCGATTTCACCTATATCGATGATATCATCGACGGCGTCATCGCTTCTGTGGACCTGGGCGCTGACCACGAAATCTTCAACCTCGGCAATAACAAGCCTGTAGAACTCGGGCATTTCATTGAGGTCATTGAAAAGACTGTCGGAAAGAAGGCGATAAAAGAACAACTTCCCATGCAGCAGGGCGATGTACTACAGACCTACGCTGACATCAGCCACAGCCGTGAGCGCCTAGGTTTTGAGCCCAAAATTTCCCTAGAAGAGGGGATCCCACGTTTTGTCGAATGGTACCGCGCGTACAACGAGGTTCCAAATATGGCGGGTTCCCGCTAGAATAGCCTTCAATATCGCAGACCTAGGAGCCGGCGGGCATGAAACAACTGGCGTTACTCACATTTCTACTTCTTAGCATCAGCAGCTGCGGTCAATATGGTGGGGGCTCTGGGGACTACGATGCCGAAAGAAGACCCAACATCCCTGCTCTTGAATACATCATGGTGACGTATGGTGACGAGCTAGAGAAAGAGAAGCGCCTCTTCCATGTGAATTCCTGCGCCTACTACGACAACTACATTGAAAAGCTTGAGATGGAGCTTACCACCAATGCCGTCATGGAAGGCGTTTGTCCTGCTCGGGATCTTATTGTGTATGTTGTGGAAGGTTTGTTATCACGCATCAATGAAGACGACACGGTTGGGTATGACGTTTATAGTTACCCATTTTCTCCTTGGAATCTCGAGATCAACATCGAGTTCAAGTGCTTCTGGAATAAGTATATCAACAAGCGAAGTATCGCCCGCATCCGCTTAGTTGACGGGATGGTATATTACTACGCTGGAGATGCTTTGGATCCGGACACCATCTGCTTCCGTCAGCGCGTCGAACCGTATGAAAAGGCGTACCGCTTCAGTAGTTTCAAGTCCTACCGCCCATGGGAAAAAATACCTCCTAGTGAAAGGGGGGACTCTGGATTGCGTGATCTCGGTGGCGACGATTTTGTCGATTTTGGCTTCGATAGCCAATTCGATTCTCCTACCGACAGCGCTATCTTGCGGTAGTTTCTGACAAAAAGAACAAAGCTCAAAGCTTCTTCTTTCTCCTTACTTCGAGACTCCGTTTACCTTCATTCCTGCTAAATCGAATAGTAGCAGGAGCCGTTTTTCCAATCCTAAGTGCATGAAGTATCACTAAACGGGCGAGCCCCTATGTGAGTGACAGGAAACCTTGCAGGCGCTCCAAATACATATATGTTTTCATGAGGCCCGAAGGGACGACTCATTGTAGCCCCACCCGGGAGGGTGGGGTAAGATTCAAAAGAAATCTGAGGCCTGTAAGGCCGACTCGTGGCTCCATAAGCGGTTCATGAGCATCTGTGAGGCATGAGCCGGCCTGACAGGCCTCCGGAATTTTCTATGCTTCACCCCACCCTTCCGGGTGGGGCTACAATGAGTCGCCCCTTTCGGGTCTCATAAAAAATCAACGATTTCGCCATCGATCTCACATTTTCTTGACACTCTGAGTGCCCCTTCGGGCCTCATGAGAATATAGAGGTGTCGCAACTAATTCTGAGGTTTCCTGACAGTCTCTATAGCGTGGTCACGCTGTCGCTAGCGCCTTGTGGCGGCTGTAGATGAGGGATGCTGTGCCTGCTAGGCATAGCCCTCCGCCTAATAGAAGAACGGCTTCCGCCCCTAAAGGCGCGCAGAGCAGGCTTCCGAGCGGAGGTGCAATGCAGCCTCGGATACCAACCATAACCACGTTGATGCCGGTGAAGATGGAGCTATCTTCGTTTTTGGCAAACATCGTTCCTGAGAGGTTCCAGCTTAGCTCACTTCCTGCCTGCATGATGCCGTAGGCGATGTAGGCTAAGAATAGATAGACCATAGAAAATTTCACCAGCACCAGAGCTACGGGAAACAGCGCTGCTAGTGTTGTCACAGTAGCACTGAAGCGATAGATGTCGATACGATTCATCCAGCTCGCCCACGCTGGCGAGGCGAGTGCGAAGCCAATACCTTTACATAGAGTGAGGGCAACGGCAATTTCCGTATAAGACACCTTTAGGTTGTCGACGAAAAACATCGGAAGAGCGGGCTGCATAATCATCAGTCCAGCGCCTCCAAACATAAAACCCCACTGGAAACGTGCGAAATCGCGGCGTCGACGAATTAACGTCCAGGCGTGGTGCCACGGCTTGACAACATGCTGCCATGTTTCTGTAGGAATCTCGTCTTTTTTTTCTTCCGTTGAGTCGGTCTTCAGTCCCCACTGAAATACTATGGCGAGCATTCCTAGCAAAGCTGTAGCAGGGTACAGCCATACCCACACGTGAAAGTAGCCATCGAGTAGCCACCCGATCAAGAATGGGAAGCCTCCTCCGCCTAGGTAGCAAAACGTCGATCCCCAGGAGAACACACGTTTACGTTTATTTTCGGAAACATTGCTTTTGAGCAGCTCCATCCATGCGGGAATAACTCCGCGGTTAAACAGCATGAAGAGCCCGGACGCGGCGATCAAATACCAAGTATTTGCAGCAAAAGGCACAAATAAGAAAGGGATATAGCTGAGAACCGTCGCCCAGACAATATTTGAGCGAAGACGGTCAGCGCGCTCGCGGATCCCATAGCTCCAGTACATGGAGAAAATAGCAACTAACGGCTTTAGGGTAATCAGCAGGGCGATCTGAAACGGTGTCGCCCCCAAGTCTTTATATAGAATAAAAGGCAGCATCCCAAAGATCGCCCAAAAAGGCGTTTTGAGGATACTCGTCCAGAGAAACGCTCGGCACGTATGGCGGCTGTGTCTATGCCCCTGATTTCCCTCAGGAGCTTGAACTTCGTGTTGATCCACGTAGGTCTACCGTTCAAATACCACTAGAATTGAGGATTTTATCAGAATTTCGTGTTTTAGGTCAGGATGCAGTGGTATTTGTGGCGATCGCTAGGCTCCTGGGTGGGTGGCGTCTGCGCGCAGCGGGGCTCGGCGTAGGGGCAGCGCGTGCGGAAAGGACACCCCGAAGGAGGGTTGAGAGGTGAAGGGATCTCTCCTTTAAGTAGTATGCGTTCGGATTTTTTATTTGGGTGTGCTCTGGGCAGCGCTGATAGTAGAGCTTGCGTATAGGGGTGCCTAGGTTGTGCGAACAGCTCTTCGGTGGGAGCACTTTCCATGACCTTGCCTAGATACATCACTACAACGTGGTCACAGATGTGGCGGACTACAGACAGGTCATGGGAGATAAACACAAAACTCAGGCCTAGCTCCTTCTGTAGATCAGAAAGGAGATTTAGAATTTGCCCTTGCACGGAGATATCTAAGGCTGAAACTGCCTCATCGCAGATCACGAGCTTGGGTCTTAACGCAATTGCGCGGCCTATACAGATACGCTGCAGCTGCCCTCCTGAGAACTCATGTGGGTAGCGATTAACGGCATTAGACGAGAGCCCTACGAGCTCTAGAAGCTCGCAAGCACCTGCATGCAGGGCATCCGGATCGCTCTCAATCCCATGGTAGCGAAGGGGTTCTACAAGAGCATCGCCTACAGTTTTTCTAGGGTTAAGAGAAAGGAGTGGATCCTGAAAAACGACTTGTATCTCGCGGCGCATGCTCTGTAGTTCTTCCGCTTTGAGATCGGCGAGATTACGTCCTTCAAAGATCACTTCACCAGCGGTAGGTTCAAGTAGGCGAATAGACGCCTGCGCTGCGGTGCTTTTCCCACACCCTGACTCTCCCACGAGGCCCACGGTTTTTCCCTGTGGCACTGTGAAGTCAATCCCATCAACAGCCTTCACAGTTGCCACTTGGCGCCGCATCAGTCCAGCGACTACAGGGAAGTGTTTCTTCAATCCACGCACTGTTAGAAGCGCCGTCATGACTGCACCTCTGAATCGTGTAGCCAACAAGATGCAGTGTGGTCCTTGTGAGCACTACAACTAAGCTCCGGCACGTTGCCTGTGCGGCAGCGCTCCATCACATGGGGGCAGCGCGGATGGAAGCGGCAACCCTGGGGGTACTGCGTTAGAGGCGGGACGACACCTCGAATCGGGGTAAGTCTGTCTTTAGCACTGAGAATGTTGGGGCGTGACGCAAATAGCCCTTGAGTATAGGGGTGTCCTGCGTTGTCAAAAATTGCGGTGACGTCCCCGCGCTCGACAGTGCGCGAAGCATACATGACGATCACCTCATCAGCCATTTCCGCAACCACCCCTAAGTCGTGAGTGATCAAAAGCAGTGCCATCCCACGCTCCCGTTGCAGGGAGCGCATCACCTCGAGCACCTGCGCCTGCACCGTTACATCTAGGGCGGTGGTGGGCTCGTCGGCAATAAGGACTTCCGGCTCGCACAAGAGCGCCATCGCAATCATCACACGCTGGCGCATCCCTCCCGAAAGCTGATGGGGGTAATCGGACAGGCGTGCTTCGGGTGACGGGATTCCTACTTCCTTCAACGCTTGAATGCAGCGTTCTAGGGCCTCGGCCTCATCGAGATCCATGTGAAGAGATATAACCTCAAGTAGCTGATATCCAATAGTATATACGGGATTTAGAGCGCTTGAGGGATCTTGAAAAATCATCGACACCTTACACCCACGAACGTGCCGCATTGCGCTCTCGGAAAGCTCGAGAAGATTCTGCCCATGAAAGAGCACCTCGCCCTCGGGAGGCAAAGCTGGGGGCTGAGGTAAGATACGCATCAGTGACAGCGCTGTCATCGATTTCCCGCACCCTGACTCTCCCACAAGTGCGAGGGTTTTTCCTGGGTAGAGAGAGAAGCTGAGATCGTCGACAACTTTATAGGTGGATTTCCCTATTGCCAATCGCGTCGTCAAGTGGCGAACCTGTAATGCAGGTGCAGTCATTAGTGTTTCTACCTTATGAGGTACTTGTAAAATCCTCTTTGTACTAGAATTGCCGCGAGAGATCAATTTCCTTGAGTGAGCTATGCTGACAATATTAAACCTTTTCGGGCGCTCGCCCTTTGCTCCACTCCAGTCGCACATGGAGAAAGTCGCCTCCTGTGTGTATAAGACGACAGAGCTTTTTCAAGCTCTCGAGGCCACTGACTTTGATCAGGCACATAAGATCGCGAAGCAGATTTCTGAATTCGAGCACCAGGCCGATGTCACCAAGCGCGACATCCGAGATCATCTACCCAAAAGCCTATTTCTCGCCATTGATCGGCGCCATCTTCTGGAAATTTTAGGTATTCAAGACACCATCGCAGATCAAGCAGAAGACGTCGCCATCCTCGCCACCATCAAGAAGCTCGAATTTCCTGAAGCTATTCGCAAGGATTTTTATACCTTCCTTCAAAAGAACATCGATTCCTTTGAGGGGGTGCGTTTAATCATCAAAGAGTTCGACGAGCTGCTGGAATCTTCTTTTGGCGGTATAGAAGCGGAAAAGGTACGCGGAATGGTCGACGATGTTGCGTATAAGGAACATGAAGCTGACATCCTTCAGAGGAAGCTGTTCAAAAGCCTCATTGATCAAGAGGACAGCATGTCGTACAGTACCTTCCATATTTGGATTCGCATTTTTGAAGGGATAGCCTCGATCTCCAATTTATCGGAGAAGTTGGCCTATCACATGCGTATGACCCTTGAGATAAAGTAAGCGGAATAGCGATGCCCACTGAGACCATATTGCTAGTTATCGTACTACTAGCCGGCCTCTATATGGCCTGGAATATCGGCGCCAACGATGTTGCCAACGCCATGGGAACATCGGTGGGTTCGGGAGCATTAACCCTAAAATGGGCTGTGGTCATCGCTGCCTGCTTGGAGTTTTCCGGAGCCTTTTTTTTCGGGTCCCACGTATCTGAGACTGTTCAAACTGGCATCGTAAATACCTCACTGTTCGCTGATGATCCGATACTCCTTGTGTACGGGATGCTGTCAGCATTGATTGCTGCGGGGATGTGGTTGCAAATAGCGTCTTACTTTGGGTGGCCGGTATCTACGACACATTCCATTGTGGGCTCTATTGTCGGATTTGGATTGGTCAGTGCTGGAGCAGAAGCCATTGACTGGAAGAACGTTGCCTTCATCGTAAGTAGCTGGATCGTAAGTCCTGTGCTTGGAGGCATCCTAGGCTTTACCGTGTTCACCATCCTGCGCCGTAAGATCTTCTATCGGCGGCGCCCCGTGAGGGCTGCTAAACGCCTCACGCCGGTGCTTGTATTTTTTGCCTTCACCGTATTTTCTTGCCTTCTTTTGTCTAAGGGGCTCAAAAATCTCCCTCTGGATCTAACAGGCATCCACACTACCCTCATCAGCGCATGTATTGGACTGATAGCGGCCTTCATCAGCGCCCTACTAGTGCGACGCATGCCCGTGGTACGCAAAAGCGAAGGGCGCCATCCTGTCTATGGCGCCGAGGTCGCGGTGGAACTCGATAAAGCAAAAAAGCACCTAAAACGCGTTCAAGACACCTCTAGTGGGGAACTTCACTATTACGTTTCGCTCCTCATTGACGAAGTGACTACAATGTCGCGCTCTCTCAAGGACGTACCCATCGCCCACACGGACGATTCGGAGTATGCTACAGTAGAGAGAATCTTCGCGAAGCTCCAATGGGTCAGTGCGTCTTTCATGGCTTTTGCACATGGCGCTAACGACGTTGCTAACGCCATCGGTCCTCTTGCGGCGTGTGTGGCGATACTTTCGGACAAGACTCTAACCTTGAATTCCACTATACCTACATGGCTGCTGTCTTTGGGGGGTTTTGGAATTGTAGTGGGCCTCGCAACATGGGGATGGCGGGTGATCGACACCATTGGGCGCAAACTCACTGAGCTCACTCCTTCGCGAGGCTTTGCAGCCGAAGTGGGCGCCGCCACAACTATTGTGTTGGCATCGGGGCTAGGCTTGCCTATTTCGACCACACACACCCTTGTAGGGGCGGTACTAGGCGTTGCATTTGCACGTGGACTGGGAGCTCTGAATCTTACTACTACACGTGATATCGTCCTATCTTGGATTGTCACGGTACCCGCCGGCGCCACTGTCGCGATTGGTGTCTACACACTTCTCAAAGCAACATTCTCTGGCGTTGTGATCTGAGTTTGCACCATCGCCCCCATTTAACCTAAGATTCGAAATATACTAAGGAGCGAAACTCCGACCTTGTGCTTAAGCGCTAAGCGCTGACATATGCTTAGCCTGGGACGTTGTCCCAAGTAAAGTCAGATGGATTTCAGAGTCCTGAAGGGACGACACATGAAATGCGTCTATATGCCGCCCCTACGAGAGTGTAAAGTAATAGAAGAGCAAACTCGAAACACTTCTTAATTCGCTAATGTTTAACTACGTAGATTCCCTATAGCGCGAGCGCAGTGAGGGCCATGGAGTGCGTGCGCTCCGCGCCGCCTTTTATCGTTCACGTATAATTCTCAGGCTTATTTTAGTATTCGTGACTCCTTGTTTGGAGATGCGAGCAAACCCAAAGAGCTTTTTGCCGTGCCACGTCGCCA
>JAJFMA010000283.1 GCA_021772415.1 Chlamydiota bacterium | reverse complement strand
ACGCACATACCGCCAATACAATAAAAAAAGCATCCCTAAACATTACCGTACACCACTGCTATTTGACTCATAAACCAAAATAGTAACATCACAGGTGCTTTCACTCAAGAGCTCCTACGAGAGTATCGAGAGCGTTTCCTTTCGCTGCACTTTAGTAGCACGTGTACCAAAAAACCCGTTCTCTACCCAAGCTCGGTGACGATATCTGTACATCCTTCGATGGTGCGATGTACGGGGCACTTGTTGGCGATTTCAAGGATCTTCTTCTTCTGCGCCTCGTCCAGGTCTGCACTCACATTCAACGTACGCGTAATCCGATCAAAAACCTTCTTTTTGTCACAGTCTTCACAGTCTTTGGCGTGAACTTTCTCGTGGGCTAAGTCGATGCTGACGGTTCCCAAATCCCACCCTTTTCTGCGTGCATACATTTTAAGAGTCATCACGGTACACGACCCTAACGCGGCAGCCAAAAAGTCGTATGGCGTAGGTCCTAGATCATTGCCTCCATATTCTTTAGGCTCATCGCCCACAAGTTGATGTGCCCCCACCTGGAGCGTCACAGTAAAGGGATTTTCGGTAGACGTCACCGCAATCACGGAGTCTGTCGACTCGGGTTGCGAGGCCAAATCCACGTAGCGCTTCGCCCACAGGGCGATCATATCACCGGCATACTCGGGATCACCGGGAGAAGTGAGTAAGTGGTTAGCTTCGTCCAAAGACACATAGCTTTTGGGATGCTTAGCCATAGCAAAGATCTTAGCGGCATTTTCTACACCTACAAGCTGATCTTTAGGAGCGTGGAGGATCAACAAAGCCCCTCGATAGCTCTGTAGATGCTCATCGAGTTTGTTTTCGTTAAGGTTCTCTATAAACTCCCTAGTGATCTTAAAGGCACGTCCCCCTAAAGACACTTCTGCGTGACCTTCCTCAACGATCTGACACTGCTTGTCTGTAAAGAGATGCTGCACATGCGCAGGATCCGCAGGTGCTCCAATAACCGCAGTGGCTTTAATGCTGTCAATGGACGCAGCGACTTGCAGGGCAGCAGCTCCGCCCAAAGAATGCCCCATAAGGAGTTGAGGAGCTTCGTAGTTTTCCGCAAGGAAGCGTGCGGCATATACGAGATCCTGAACATTCGATGAAAAGTTTGTATCGGCGAAGTCCCCTTCACTTTCTCCTTGCCCGGAAAAGTCAAAGCGCAAGGTAGCAACACCACGCGTGGCTAGCTGGCGGCAGAGTTTCACAGCGGACTTAAGTGTCGACGTACATGTAAAGCAATGTGCAAATAGAGCCCAAGCTAACGGCCTTTTATGTATAGGCCACTCGATAGCTCCAGACAGCGTGTTTCCGTTGCTTCCCTCGAACGTCACTTTCTCTTGAGCGGCCTTCATCACGTCGTCCTCCCTTAAAAGCTACAGTATATGTTCTTCTGTCTTCACCAACGCCATCGGATGCAAGAAATGAAAACCTAGCTCTTTGATTTTCGCGTTCGAGACCTTGCAGTTAGATCCATGTGTTAGAGGCTGAGATTCATTCCACACTGGCTCCGGTACATTGAGGCCTCTACAGAGATTCGCATAAAGCTCTTTCCTAGAAGTATGATCATCGTTAACCAAGTTCACTACACCCTGACAGCGCTTGTCGATACAAAAACGTATCCCTGCGACAATATCGTCTCGATGACTATGGTTAGTGGGCAGTTCACCAGTACCCGTCAACTGACGCTCCGACATCCTACGCGCGCGCGCCTGCAGCCCTCGCCCGGGACCGTAAATACCGCCCAAACGAAGAACACAGCTAGTTACTGCGGAGCTGCTGCACCCTAAGATGATATCTTCCACCTCACAGAGGATACGAGCAGATTCGGAAATGGGACACCTCTCGGTTGCCTCATCCACGGATGCGCCATTTTGATCACCATATACAGATGTAGAGCTTGTATAGAGAAGATAGAACGGACGCTCACGTCCGTCTAGAGATGCTGCTATTGAATTGGCGGTGTCTAGGTACACCTCTCGGTAGTTGTCACTGGTGGAAGGTGCAACACAGACGACCAGGACGTCGCTGCCATCGACCAATTTGGCGACAGCATCCCGATCTGTTCCCTCCATGACCACAACATGCTTTGCCATAGAATCCAAACTGGAAACTTTTTCTTCTGTTGTTGTGGTGGCCGTGAACTCAACACTAGGATCTACCCATTGTTGAAGTAGAGCCGTTCCAATATATCCCGCTCCCATTATAACTGCGTGCACTGTGTCCTCCCATTAGATGTTTCGCCGCTACCTTAACATCAGGGCAACATTGTATTCACTCATCGCTTGCAATCTCGACCTTCGTCGCTGTACTGTGTCGTAGGACATAGAAGAGCGTGATATGACTGCTGACCAACTGACGATTGTACTTATTCTAACCGGGCTTTTCATCCTATTCCTTTGGGGGCGATGGCGTTATGACATCGTGGCACTGCTAGGGCTCGTTGTCGCAACACTCACTGGATTGGTACCAGTAAATGAAGCCTTCGCAGGCTTTGGACACCCCGCTGTCATCACCGTCGCCGCCGTGCTAGTTATCAGCAAGGCGCTACAGAATGGTGGTATCGTCGAGTGGATCTCCGATTTACTGTCCCGTGTAGGTTCAACATTCTGGCATCGATTTTTAGCCCTTAATCTGGTCGCAATGCTAATTTCAGGGTTGATCAACAACGTGGGCGCCCTCGCCCTGTTGCTTCCTGTAGGCATAAAACTCGCGTTAGATCATAAGCAGCCCCCTTCGTTTGTGCTGATGCCGCTAGCATTCTCGACGTTGTTAGGTGGAATGACAACACTCATAGGAACACCGCCCAATATCATCGTTGCCTCCATTCGTGGAACGATGGAGCTAGAACCCTACCATATGTTCAGCTTTACACCTGTAGGCATATGCATTGCTATAGGAGGGGTATTTTTCCTCACTTTTTTCAGCCGCTTCTTGCTGCCGCGCTATAAGCCCATACTACCTCCAGATCAGGTGGAGACGATCGAGGACTACATCACTGAAATCAAAGTTTTGGAAGAGTCTACTTACGTCGACCAAACGCTTGGACAGCTGGAAGCGTCGCTAGATGGTGATGCCGACGTTCTTGGTGTCGAAAGGAATGGATCCTTTAATCCCAGACCAAGAAGAAGTGACAGGATTCATGTGGGGGATTTGCTAGTCGTCCGCACAGACCCTAAGACTCTGCAGCGCATTGTCGACATCCCTGACGTTACTATCCTCTCCGACCACAAGCATGGGCTGGATGATGTTACTGAAGGAGACTATCAAGTACGCGAACTTGTAGTAGGTCCTAACAGCCGTTACATCGGAAGAAACGCTGGCTCGCTTCAGCTCAAGCGTTGGTTCAACACCAGCTTATTAGCGGTGTCCCGTTCAGGTAGCGATGTCAAACAAAGGCTCAGCCGCCTTAAGCTACAGCTTGGAGATGTGCTATTACTTCGCAGCAGTCCAGAGAGTCTGCAAGAACTCGTACAAAAATATGGTTTGTACCCCCTTGAAGAACGAGGTGTGCGGCTACTTCCTCGCCGCTTTCTAGTAACGTGTGCCCTGTTTGTCACCACGATACTCCTTATCGCATTACAATATGTGACGCCAGAAATTGGCTTTGTGGGACTAGTACTCGTTCTGCACCTTAGTAAGCTACTACCCTTACGCGAGATCTACCGAAGCATCGACCTACCGATTCTTGTGCTACTAGGTGCCATGCTTCCCATTGGACATGCTCTAGAAACCACTGGGGTGGCGGATCTTGCAGCAGAAGGCATTCTTTCAGTATCTGGAACTGCTTCACCGATGCTAATTCTTGCTCTCCTGCTCATAGGCACAATGTTCCTTTCCGACATCATCAACAACGCTGCCGCGGTGGTGTTGGTACTTCCTATCGCCACCCGGATGGCAGCAGCACTCACAGTGTCTGTGGATCCCTTTATGATGGGGGTAGCTATAGGAGCCTCTTGCCCCTTTCTTACACCTATTGGGCATCAATGCAACGCACTAATCCTGGGTCCTGGGGGCTACAAGTTCTCCGACTACTGGAAGCTCGGCCTCCCACTAGAAATCATCATCACCGTCATTGCACTGACGGTCATTCCTATCGTCTGGCCGTTCTAGCCGGATCAGCGTCCTATTTCGGAGATCCAAGAGAGGGTAACGAAATAGCCGAAGGCTCTTCTTAAAGGCCCGAAGGGCTGACAATCTTTATAGCCTGGGGTGTAGCCCGAGGAAGACGTAAAAAAGATGTTGAAGCCTGCAGAGGGTGTCAGGAAACCACACATGCTATTCATCTAAAGAGCCCAACGGGCTCAGATATTGTAGCCCAGGGCACAGCCCTGGGAAGAGAGGTAACATATAATTGCACCCTGAAGGGGTGCGACCGAAACGGACAAATCTCCAAACCAGAGCTCCCAAAATAGCTTGGAGAGAAGCTTATTCCTAGTTTTAGGACATTGCAATCCCAGATCATATCGCACCCCTTCAGGGTGCAAATTGTTCTTCACGTTTACCCAGGGCGTTGCCCTGGGCTGTAACATCTGAGCCCTTCGGGCTCCAAAAAATGAACATATTAAGGTTTTCTGTCACTCTCTTCGGACTACAGTGTTAGGGTGCCCCTAGTTGAAATTTAAAAACAATGTACGTATTCGTCGGTAGATACTTACTCGATCTGGTGATTAATGAGTGTGCGTACAAAAAGCATTAGAAGGCTAGCCCCTGAGGAGTTGCCTGACTATGCCAAAATGACATTTCCTTCCTACCAGCAGGCGCTTTCATTTCCTATTGGGAATCAGTCGCTTATAGCCATTGGAAGCTCCATCCAAGGGCAGCCCGCTGGTCTTGCTCTCGCGACCTGCACGCATTCTGAAGCCGAGCTTCTTTCGATTTTCACATCTAAGCAACATCGTAACAACGGCTTAGGACACCAGCTACTTGAAGAACTGGAACACGAACTAAAAGACCAAGGTTGCACACGCATTCGGGTCACATTTATGGACGGTCTAGCAAGTATTGATCCCTTGCGTGTTCTTCTCCACAGGCAATCATGGGAAAGCCCCCGCAAAAAGATGCTATTTCTCCACTATCTGGCAGCAGAAATGGCCAAATCCCCCTGGATGAGGTCTTTTCCGACTCCGCGAAGATGCACACTGTTCCAGCTAAGCGACATGACGGAAGAAGATGCACGCATATACAGGCAAATCACGTCGGAGCCCTCATTCCCCAAGGACTTAGATTACACTAGCCAGCCCTACCCTGTCGTTTGGGAAAACAGCTATGGGCTCCGTCGAGACGATGAGCTCATCGGATGGATGGCAACGCATCTATTGAATGACGCAACAATTCGCTACACCAGCCTATACGTTGACGATCTGTACCAGAAAAAAGGCTATGGCCTTCCACTGATTTTTCGGGCCATTCAAACGCATTGCCGGGATTTGCTACACATTCCTAGGGCAATACAAGGCATTCCCTGTGCCTTTGAGACGATGATACGTTTGGCCGAACGCAAGCTACAACCATATGCCGAGAAAGTCGAACATTCGTGGGAAGCAACAAAGGACCTAATATGAGACTCTGGTGGTGTCCCCTGCTTCTGCTTTGTTTTCAGCTCGAGGCCAGTCCCTACAACTGTGAGTATTGCTCCGGAAGTAGTGGAACTCCCACCCAGCTAACGTTGCAAGACACATTAAAGGATACTCTGGCCTGTCAATGGTCGGTGCATCTTGCGAGTTTAGACGTGCGCTCGCAAAGCGGTGAGGTATGGCGATCTAAAGGCTACTTAGACCCGATGCTTCATCTTAGTGCGTCCCAAGCGTGGTGGGAGAACAATACGCGGCAGGAAGGACTTGCCCTCCCTGATGGCACATCCGTGACTTTGCCGCTTCTGGGTACCTTAACATCTCACAAACAAGCGGGCATCAGGTTCAATGGAGAGACACAGAAAATACAGGCGCAGCTCTCCAAGAAAATGCGCTGCGGAACCGAATTTGCCTTAGGCACCCAATCGTGTCGGGAAGAAAATCCCATCTTTATCCTTGAGGACCCCTACCCAAGCTTTGCAACTAGCCAAATCAACTACTTCCAAAAGACCCAAACCGAGCTTTTCTTTGTCATCAAGCAACCCCTACTGAAGGGATTCCGCTACGGCAGAGAAGTCACTAACGAAAAAACACAGCGTCTTCAGCTGTGTGCCAGCCAGTACCAGATGCTGTGGGATATTTCCAAACAACTTTTCGATGCCACCGCCGCCTACTGGAATGTCGTCAAGGTACAGAGGACCTTGGCGGCCAGAGAAGACGAGGAACGGGAAATCGAGAAATATTTCGAAGATGTCCAAGCCCTTGTAGAAGGAAGGCAGATGGGTAAAGGGGAGCTAGCGCAGGTGCTGTCGTCATTGGCACAAGCCAAAGCCGGAGTCATGGTCGCCCAGCAGCAGCTTGTAGCAGCAAAAAAGCGTTTAGTTTTAGCGATGGGACGCAGTGAAGAAGACTGCGGAGAAGATTGGAGCATCCTCGACGCCTTCCCTTCAATCGATGATGCATGGGCCTGTCATACAGGCGCGATGGATTTGGCGAGGTGTGAAGCCATACATCGACGTCCGGATCTTGTTTCCCTTTGCTACCAAGTCGATGCAGCTCAAACAGGCGTCCAAGGAGCAAAAAATGAAATGCTACCGGAGTTAAATCTTCAGGTTGAAGAGAGGCTACGCAACAGCAACTATCAAAAACGTGCCAGTGATGCCATCCAAGGCTATTTTGTGAAGGTACCTCGCCAGGAGTTTTCAGTAGCCTTAGAGATGACGTGGCCTATTGGACATACCCATGCTCGAGGAGACCTAAGAGTGGCGCGGTCGACACGGGATCAAGCAGTGACTAAGGTACACCGGCTCTCCGCGGAGGTTGAAGCAGATGTTATCCAAGCTCTATGCAATCAAATTAACATCAGCGCAAGCTTGCGTCAGTTGATGCAGAGTACGGAAGAATCACGGGTATACGTTGACAGCCAGCAAGAGCTATTTCGCGTCTCACAAACAAGTTTATTCCAGCTGCTGGATAGCAGACGTAAACATACCGAAGCCCAAATCAAACAAGAAGCCGTCCATGCTGAATACTCTACCAACTTGGCTAAACTTAGATTGCTGATGGGTATGGTGCTACGTTGCGAGTGCAACAATGAAATTATCGTCGAAGACCTAACAGAAGTACCTTCGCTATTGGTACAGGGGGTATCATGAGCCAAGACAAGCAAGAACTTTTTCGAAAAGAAGCTCTTGAGGAACGCTCCACGACACATGATCTCGATACCCTCATGACTGTGGTAAATGCCAAGACCTGGCTTGCCATAGCTGCTGCTAGTGGCTTGGCACTGCTGTTCTTTCTCTGGACGATCTTCGGTATTATCCCTGATGAAGTCTCTGGCACCGCCATCGTCATGCATCAAAGAGGGAACTTTACCGTCGCGGCCAACCAAGAAGCCGAAGTCGAAAGAATTTTTGTTGAACCAGGCCAGTTTATTAAAGAAGGAGAGGTTCTCGTCAAGCTCTCCAGCCCAAAGCTAGACCTGCGTATTAGCAACCTTAAGACGACGGCCGAAATGCTGAAGCGTCACCTAGAGGACTACGCGCAGTTTTTCGATGAGCGCGCTAAGGCATCAGAAACCGCGTTAAATAGAGCTATCGACTCCAGCCGTTCGTCGATTCAACGCATCGATTCCGATCTTGTTGCCCTCAACGAGGATTTCCGGAACAAAGAGTCGCTGTATAGGCGCCGAATTCTTGCTGAGCCTGTTGTTATCGATGCCAAAGAGAAAATCAACCAGAAGCTCAGTGAACGGGAGCAGGCACAAGCAAACATACTTGAACGCGCAGCCCAGCTAAAGAGGGTTAGCGACCTGACCGAAATGCAGCGTTACGAAAATGAGCTAAGCAAGGTCAATAAGGAACTTAGCGAGTTAGAGCTTCAAAGAGAGAAGCTCACAGTCGTCGCACCGCACACCGGAAGGATACTCACTGTTCCTATACACAGAAAGGGCTGGGTAAACCCAGGTGACCTGCTAGTGTGGGCCGAACATAGGACTCCGGGTGATGATGGACACATATTGTACGGATATTTCACTTCAGCAAAGGATCAACGTATTAGAGTTGGACAAACGGCCCAGGTGCGTTTAAACAATGTCGATTACAAACGCTACGGCGAACTGCTCGTCAAAGTTGCTGACGTATGGACCTTCCCTGTTTCATCACATGAACTCTACAAAATCGTCGGCAACCAAAACATCGTCAATTTCCTTACACAAGAAGGTGGCGAGGCAGCAGTGCAGGTGCTTTTTGAACCCATTGCCGACTCCAACACCCCGACCGGATACAAGTGGACATCTCGTGAAGGCCCCCCAGAGCTACTGGACTCAGGTACCATAGGACACGCTAAAGTATCCATCAGCTCACGGCGTCCCATCGAGTTTGTCTTTCCGATGTTTCGCGAAATCCGCGACAGCGTAACCTTGTCGAAAATTGAGCGGCAGCCATGAGTGGTGGAGAGTTTTTAGAAAACTGTACAAGTTTTCCCCACAAACGCGTACGTACGCCCACAGTCATACAAATGGAGGTCGTCGAGTGCGGCGCGGCTTCGCTATCGATCATTCTATCGCACTACAAGTGCTTTGTACCACTGGAGGAATTGCGCATAGCATGCGGAATTTCCTCGAACGGCAGTACAGCGTTCAATGTGTTGAAGGCTGCTAAGTCCTACGGCATGGACGCCAAAGCATATAAAAAGGGCATTGAAGCCCTCATCAGCATAAAGCCACCATTCATCATCTTCTGGAACTTCAACCATTTTCTTGTTGTCGAAGGCTTCTGTAAAAAGGGTGTCTATCTCAATGACCCCGCTTCAGGCCCTCGACTGTGCTCGTTCGAAGAGTTTGCTCGAAGCTACACAGGGGTTGTGATTAGCTGCGAAAAAGGAGAGAAATTCCAGCCCCGCGGTCATCCCCCGAACGCGATCAAAGTCCTGTGGTCACGCCTAACAACAAGCACACGGGCTCTATGGTTCCTTGGCCTTGCCCAGCTTTTGATGCTTGTCCCAGGCCTATCACAGGCGGCGTTCACAACGCTGTTTATCGACAAAATTTTGATCGACCACCAGTTCGCGTGGAAATGGGGACTCATTGCTGTGATGTCCAGCATTTTACTTTTTCAAGTCGTCATCAATTGGCTTCAAGGTACGGCCCTTTATCGACTTAATGCCTATGTTGCTTCACGCATGGCTACTAAATTCATTCACCATGTACTGCGCCTACCCATCAATTTCTATCAGCAGCGCTCTAGTGGTGACTTAGCGCAGCGCGTTCAACTCAATGATGAAGTCATCAACGCCATCACTCACCAAGTAGCCCATGCCGTGCTAAACGTTGGATTGATGGTCTTCTATGGGGTGGTGATGTTTCACTTCAGCGCCATCATTGCAGGCGTTGCTTTTGCTGCTGCAGCTGCGAACGCAGCGATGCTTTACTGGATCAACCGCACACGCACCGATGCCATGCATCGTCTACTAAAAAACTATTTTCAAACTGTAGGCTACTCAGTCGGTGGTCTTCAGAATATGGCCACGATAAAGTCCCTAGGAATGGAGACGGATTTTTTCGCAGAGTGGGCCGGATATAACACACAGTGGATTCGCGCCAATCAGGAATTTGGAGCTAAAAGCGCAATACTGGGAGTGCTCTCACCGGCGATCCAGATGCTGACGACAGCGTCGTTAATGGGAGTTGGAGCATTTGCCGTCATGCAAGGTAGTCTCTCGATTGGAATGCTCATGGGCCTCCACGTCATCATGAAGCACTTCCTTGCCCCGTTAAGTGAGCTTGTTGATCTGGGTAAAACACTGCAAGAGGTAAAAGTTAAACTGCTACGTCTCGATGACACACTCAACAACCCTCTTGATCCACTCTATTACAACCAAGAAGCCAAAGCAGTAGACCGCTCGCTACCCAGCAAGCTGAAGGGACATCTTGAAATGCGTGCTATTCGTTTCGGATATAATCCCACGGCAGCACCCATTATTGACGATTTCAATCTCGAACTCCAAAGTGGGCACAGCGTAGCGTTTGTAGGGGCTTCGGGGTGCGGAAAGTCTACGATCGGGAAGCTCATCACCGGCCTATACCACTGCTGGGATGGAGAGCTTCTCTACGATGGACGTAAGCGCAGCGAATACCCTCCGGGTATCCTACATAACTCACTATCGGTTGTAGACCAGGACATCATGCTTTTTTCTGGAAGCATCCGCGATAACATCACTCTATGGAACGTGAGTATTCCCGAAGAGGAAATTGTACAGGCTGCAAAAGACGCGTGTATTCACGACAAAGTCATGCTACGAAACGGGGGCTACGACGCTATCCTCGAAGAAGGAGGTGCAAACCTCAGCGGAGGAGAGCGCCAGCGCCTTGAGATCGCAAGAGCCCTAGTTTTAAATCCCAGTATTCTCGTACTAGATGAAGCCACCAGCGCACTGGATTCTGTGACCGAAGCTACGATCATGCGTAACATCAAAAGACGAGGCTGTACGCTCATCATCGTAGCTCATCGACTGAGTACCATCCGTGATTGCGATCAGATTCTCGTTTTAGAAGCCGGTACTGTCATAGAGTCTGGCAGCCACACTGAGCTAAAGGAGCGTCCGGGACTGTATCATGACCTGTATAAGGCTGATGGAGCGACAATAGATGGATAGTGAATACAAAATACTCAAGCCCGGAGAAAGCGTTAACCTCTACCAAGGTCAATTCTGGCTGGTCGAAGAAGGTAGCTTGGACCTGTTTGCTGTTGGCAATGACCTGTCCTTTCTCGGTGAGCTCAATAGAGACCAGCTTCTGTTTGCGCTACCAGAATCGAAGCGTGCAGTGCATTTGGAAGCGAAGGCAGGAATTGAGACGCGCTTACGCCTACTCAGCCCGGATCAGCTATGTGGTAGCCGCTGGGAGCAGTGGGTAAGTGACTGGGTGCGGATGTTAAGCCATCCGGTTACTGAGTCACTAATGAAGGAACGTCCAGATCTCTGGCCTGACTCAGGCATATTTGAAGGTGAGAGTGCAACGAACGTAGTTCTATCGCCGTCGCTACTCCAAAGACGCGCGAGCTCTCTGGCTTGGATGCGCGTTCAAAACGGCACAGCTCTGGTCGGAGCTAGAACACAACACCAGATGACGTCAACTACCGAGCCCTTTCCCATTTCCGAGCGCATACGCATCACTTCCGAATCAAATTTCACTGTAGAACTGCTAACTAACTATATACCGACGCATGACTCAAAAGCTTGGGTTGGATTCTACGATTGGGTCTATGACGAAGTTCAGTGCGATCTAAAACATCGTGAGCAACGTAATCACACACAGGTTGAACGCACAAACGTCCTCGACAAGGCTCTGATGGCGAATTCAAGCCGTGTTCTGGCTTCAGTTCTCGACCACAACAACTTAGCAAGAGACTGCGTCAGCCACAATCCACTGGTCTCTGCATGCGACGCAGTAGCAAAATTCATGGGCATGTCCTTGGGGCAGCAGCGTGAGGATCCAGACGCGTCACGTCCCTATAAAGAGCAAATGGATGCGCTGTGTTCGAAATCGCATATCCGCTTTCGCCGCGTGCACCTAGACGTCAATTTTTGGAAAGAAGATCACGGTCCTTTGATCGGTTTCCTTTCGGATCAGAATCGCCCAGTGGCTTTACTTCCTGCCCATGGACGTAGCCACTACACTATGTTAGATCCAAGTGGAATGGAGCCCGCAAAACAAGTCGATGCTTCTATAGCCGGCAACTTGTCCTCGGAAGGGTTTATGCTCTACCAGCCGTTCCCCACAAAGCCGTTTGGATGGCCCCTGCTACGCTTTGCCACACAGGGA
Source organism: Chlamydiota bacterium (assembly GCA_021772415.1). Taxonomy (GTDB): domain Bacteria; phylum Chlamydiota; class Chlamydiia; order Chlamydiales; family JAJFMA01; genus JAJFMA01. The sequence goes on along the minus strand of JAJFMA010000283.1, from coordinate 1,070 downwards.
TACACAAGAGACATTGGCATTATCGCGTTTTCAGCAGCGCTATCGTCCCTGCTTCTTCTCTATGTACCGATGGCCATGTCGTGGATCTTCGACAAGATTGTTCCTAATCACACATATGCACTGCTGTACCAGGTATGTGCCGGCTTCGTCGCGGTCGCGGTGGGGCACGCACTTTTCATGATCACAAAGTTCTATGCGTTACTGCGTCTCGAAGGGAATGTGGGTAATCGCCTCCAGTCGGCACTATGGGACCGTCTACTTAGAATCAGACTCAAGTTCTACCGCAACTATTCCACTGGCGACCTGTTTCAACGGGTGAGCGCCTTCGATCAAATGAGGCAAATCCTTGGAGGCTCTCTCGTTTCTTCATTAATAGGCGGCTGCTTCTCTGTCTCCTATCTATTTGTCATGGGCTATCACAGCCCCAAATTGACTCTGATCCTATTAGTGCCGGTAGTGATTGCGGTGATTATCTACTTCATTGGACTTATGATGACTGTTGCCAAAGAGATGCGTGTCTACGACCTAGAGGGACGTCTTAATGGATTGCTGGTCCAAATTCTCAACGGAGTGGCTAAAATACGTGTGTCCGGAAGCGAAAACCGTGCCTACTCCCGTTGGGCCGATCTCTTTTCCAAAAAGAAAGACTTCGAGCTACAATCCGCACGCATCCAAGTCTGGCTCGAGAGCTTTAAACAGTGCTTTCCCCTCTTCAGCAATATTTTGCTCTACTTTTTGGTGGTATACACAATTCAGTCGCAGCTCAGCGACGGTGGATCAGGGATGGCAACAGGACAGTTTCTTGCCTTTAGCACAGCTCTCGGAGCTTTCAGCGCCGCAATACTATCTGTCGCAGACACCCTTAGCCAAGTCGCTGGTAAAGTTGTTCCCCTGTGGAGACGGGCACGCACGATACTAGACGAAGAACCCGAGATTGTTGAAGGGCGTGCCGATGTTGGCAAGCTCTCGGGCCATGTATCGTTCGATCATCTAAGCTTCAGGTACAGCAAAGAACTGCCTTTTTTGCTCGATGAAATTAACCTCGAAATTCAACCCGGCCAATTCGCAGC
>JAJFMA010000282.1 GCA_021772415.1 Chlamydiota bacterium | reverse complement strand
TGCGGCTCAGTGTGTGCCGTTGTCACAAAGCTTGCCTCGTATTGGGCAGGAGGAAAGAAAATTCCGCGCTCAAAGATATAGCTAAAGAAGCGCTTGTGTTGGTCGAGATCAAGGTCTTTAGCATCGTCAAAATTACGTACTTCCTCCTTGCCCCAGAAGATCGTAAACATCGATCCAACCTGTTGGACACATGCTTTGGCCCCTTTTGCCTTCAAAGCCGCTTGCACAGGGTCAGTGATCACGCGGGTTTTGCGGTCGAGCTCTTCAAAGGTGCCGTCAACTTCAAGCATTTTTAAGGTCTGTAGTCCCGCTTGCACACAGATAGGATTCCCCGACAGCGTTCCCGCCTGGTAGACGGGTCCGTCTGGAGCTAGGTGCGCCATAATTTCCTTGGAGCCTCCGAAGGCTGCAGCAGGCGAGCCGCCAGACATCACTTTACCGAAGCTGGTGATGTCTGCGTAAATACCGTAAAGTTGTTGTGCTCCACCCCAAGCGACTCTGAAGCCAGTAATCACCTCGTCTATAATCAAGAGCGCTCCGATCTCCCGCGTTTGGTCGCGGAGCATCTGAAGAAACTCTTTGGACGCTGGCACAACGCCCATATTTCCGGCTATAGGTTCCACGATGACAGCGGCGATGTTGTCACGGTACTCGGGGCTGCTAAGAAACTCTTGCGTTGCAGCTACGTCATTGTAGGGCAAGCAGATGGTATATTTCACAATGTCGTTGGGAATGCCCGCGGAGGAGGACGTCGGAGACATCCCCACCATGGCAGATCCCCCCTGAACGAGAAAAAAGTCTGCGTGGCCGTGGTAACATCCAACAAATTTAAGAATGTAGTCGCGTCCAGTGTACCCTCGTGCCAGTCGTGCCGCGGTCATGGTCGCTTCCGTACCCGAAGACACAAAACGCACCTGCTCTGTCGACGGCATAGCGGAACAGATTTTGCGCGCTAGCGGCTCCTCTAGAGTGCAGCCCATTCCAAAGCTGGTGCCTCGCGCCACCGTCTCTTGCACCTTCTGCACGATAGTGGGATGCGCATGTCCGTGAATGAGCGCCCCCCACGAGCAGTGGTAGTCAATAAAGCGGTTGCCGTCGACATCGATGACCTCGTCGGCCTCGCCACGGTCGACAACAATCGGCGCCTCGTTCACCGACCGAAACGCACGTGTTGGAGAGCCCACGCCTCCGGGAATTACATCAACGAGGTCGCGGAATGCATCGATACTATTTTGGCGCTCAGTAACTTTGACCATGATCTGTTCCTTACGGTGGCGGTGGAGCAAAATGTATACCGCCAAATAGAAAACTTTGGCAAGTGCCAATCGAGTTTTTGGCATCGCCCCAAATAGCCACTTCATGATACAAGGGTCCCCTCTGCGCACACGTTAGGGCTCACGATCTGATGATCCGTTTAGTAGCACAAGCTGTTCGTTATCTATGCTTTATAGGGGCCACATGCCTGGCCGTCGCTCCCGCTTGGGGTGACGTTCCGTACATCGTGGAGGTCGATAGCGACTTGTCTCCCGAGGAAGTTCTTGTCATCCACCGCTACTCACAAATTTACACCCTGCAAGAGCGCCCTCCCGCCTCCGCTATTGGCCTGCGCCGTCGTGCCGATGCAGACATCAAAAATATTTTAGGAAGCCTGCATACCCTTGCTTACTACGACCCGGACGTGGACATCATTGTCGACACAGAAATGACACCTGCCGTAGTCACTATCTCTGTAAGCTCTGGTCCAAAATTTTTGTTAACGGAATTTCACATTGTCCCCGCAACAGGCGATGATGACGAAATCGTTGCACACGACACCGAAGACCTTCTCGAACAGGGGAGATGTTTTTTAAAGCAGCGTTTCCTCCGTCCCATCCAAACGCCATCGGAAGGGCTTTGGGACGACGCAGAGGCCACCGATGATGACATCATCGAATGGGTTAAAGAAGACAGCAACGAGCGCCACGCTCTAGACATCCCCTTGAATCAGATTGGAATTTTCGTCGGTGATCCCGCATACCCCCAAACCATTCTAGACTCCGAAGACCTGCTCGTTGAGACTGTCCAATGCCGGGGCTACCCTCTTGCACGTGTCGTTAAGCACGAGATCCTTGTAGACCGGGAAGAAGCTTCTGTTTCTGTGTGGCTGTATGTCGACTCAGGCCCACTAGCGGAGTTTGGCGACGTACGTATTACTGGAAACAAGCGGGTGCGCGACAAATACATACGCAGGAAAGTGTCATGGTCACGTGGCGAGCGCTTTTCTCCCCGCCAAATTTCCTGCACCTTCGACGCGCTTGATCGCTCGGGTCTATTCCACCTCATCAACATTGACTGGGACGAAGAGACAGACGAGCATGGTCTTCTGCCCATGCACATTCACGTCAGCGAATCCAAACACCGTAGTGTGGGCGTCGGATTTATCTATGCCACCGAGTGGGGCGCTGGTGTCGTTGGGGAGTGGGAGCACCGCAACTTCAGAGGTATGGGCGAAGAGGTCACAGCCAAGGCGGAACTTCTCCGTAAGCATCAGACAGGGCTATTTCGCTATCGGAAACCTGATTTCCTATGTCATGGCCTGGACCTTGTCAATACTATAGAATTGGAGCGTGAATTCACTGACAGCTTTGACGAACAAGCAGCGACAGCTGCTGCGCAACTCCACCGTAAGTTGACACCATGCCTTCACGCTTGGGCAGGTATAGCGTTAAAGTACACTGTCTCCGACGACTCAGACAACAACCGCACGTTCACTCTGCTACAGTTCCCCATGCAGCTACGCTATAGCGACGCAGACAGCCTCCTAGACCCCACCTATGGTATGACCCTCAATTTCAACTTCACTCCAACAAATCAGCTGCTGGCACCCTACCTCACGTACTATACCAGCACCGTCGACGCTGCCTTCTATGTTCCGGCGTGGTGGGATAAATGCACAACGTTAGCGAGTAAACTGAGTTACGGCTCCATCATTGGAGCCGGACGTAAGGACATCCCCCCTCCAGAGCGCATGTACGCTGGGACCCCTCTGACATTACGAGGCTATCGCTACCTTACCGTAAGCCCTCTAGATGCCAACAACAAGCCAATTGGAGGACGTTCACTAATGGTTATCTCGCTGGAAATGCGACGTCAGATAAACGACGAGTGGGGCGTAGTGGGATTCTGGGAAGTCGGCAACGTATATGACACAGTGAGTCCTAGGTTTGATCAGAAGCAGCTACAATCCGCAGGTATTGGAGTACGCTACTACACGTCTGTAGGGCCGTTACGGCTTGACATCGCCTTCCCATTAGACCGCCGTAGGCCAATCGACAATGCATTGCAGGTCTATTTTTCTATCGGACAGACATTCTAAGAAACACACAAACCACGTGCAAAACGGCTCGCTACACACACACAAACCACGTGCAAAACGGCTCCCTACATACGCGACGGAAACGCAAAGACACGAAGTTGCAAAGGCGCTAAGAGGCTTCTCCCATCATTAGGCCTGCACCGAAGCAGTGAAGTTAACATCAAAGTAAAGCTACGGAAATATATCAAAGACGCTGCTATCAAGTGCTCGATGGACCACCCCTTTGCGCCTTTCCCTCTCTGCGTCTTTGCGTTTCTTTTCGTGGATCCAAAACAAACCACGTGCAAAACGGCTCGCTACACACGCGGCGATAAGACACAAAACAGAAGAATTCACCACCGAGCCCACAGAGATCACAGAGTGGCTCATTCACCACTGGTATCGGTCTATACAAACGAATTGATATGTGGGGGCTCTGTGGTGATTTCTGGCAATACAGCCTTAGATATCCTCACCAAAGTCTTTGAGGTACTGATAAAGCAAGCGCACACCAAAACCATTTGCCCCTTTAGGGAGATAGCTCTTGGCTTCTTCACGAAAGCGCACTCCAGCTATATCTAAATGTGCCCACGGCACGCCATCGACGAACTCTGCCAGGAACATTCCCGCTACGATAGCAGCTCCGCCTTTGCCTCCGGTATTTTTCAGGTCAGCGCGATCGCTTTCGATCTTACTCTCATACTCCTGAGGCATCGGCAGTGGCCACAAAAATTCGTTGGTGATACGCCCTGCGTGCATGAGTTCATCGCTAAGCACATGATCTGAAGCCATGACACCGGCGAATTCGTCCCCTAATGCTATCATCACAGCTCCTGTAAGCGTTGCGATATCGATCATAACGTCAGGTTTTAGATTTTTCGCTGCATAGCTTAAAGCATCGGCAAGAATCAGACGGCCCTCAGCATCAGTATTGCCTATCTCAACGGTTTTACCGGAGTAGCTGCGGTAGACATCACCAGGCTTGTAGCTTGCAGGACCAATACTGTTCTCTGTCGCGGGGATGACCCCTGTCACATTGACTTCAAGGCCCACTTCGGCAGCAGCGCGTATAGCTCCGAGTACCGCTGCAGCACCGCCCATATCGGAGCGCATCTTCTCCATTCCGGCGGCGGTTTTGAGGTCTAAGCCTCCGGAATCAAAGGTCACCCCCTTACCGACAAGTACAGTACGATAATCGGACTCTGGTGCTCCCGTGTAGGCGATGGTAATCAGGCGTGCTCCCTTGTCAGCACCGCGGCTTACAGCATGGAGAAGACCCAAGCCTTCTTTTGCAATGGCCACTTCATCCATTACGGTTACCTTCACAGCGGCGTAGTCTTTAGCAAGCTGACGTGCGTGGTAGGCAAGAGCCTCAGGGGTGATGTCATCGGCATTACCATTAACGAGATCACGAGCAAAGAGCGTCGCTTCACAGACCGTAACAGCCTCGGCAATGACGGCTTCGTCATCGCCGTGTGCAATAAAAGCGATTTGCTCAACGAGGGGATGCTTGGGTCCTTTATCCCTCACTGTATACTCATAGTTGGCTAGAACGACCCCTTCAACGAAAGCGCTCAGAAAATAGCTTCTGAATTCGCTGTCTAAAGGAGGTACTATCACATTTGCCGACCGCAAATGAGCTTTGCGCATGGTTTTAATGAGCGCTGCGGACGCAAGCCTAAGGTCGTGGGGAGTCAGCTCGTTCAAAAGGCCAAGTCCTAGCAGGAGAGTGCGCGGTTCCCTGTCGGTGGGAGCATACTCCGTTGCTACCTCCGCGTTTTTCCCTTTGAAATCGCCTACCGAAATAGATCCAAATTCGGGTGCATCGTCACCAAGCGAAAGTGTAAGAGTTGTCTGCTCCCCATCATTGGCGACAGGAACTACTAAAGCATCGGCGACAGGACGCTTTTGGAAATCTTTAACTGTGGTGACTTTCATGCTTGCTCCATACAAAAGAGTGTGGAAGCGCGACGCTTCCACACTCTAAATTTACGTTCTTTCAGTCGGGCGGCTACTAGAATGGCATGCCGTCTTCGAGATCCCCCACAGGTGGCGCTGCCTGCCCCGTGGCTGCTTGCCCAGCGGGAGAGAAACTCTGTGGCGCTTGCCCGGCTGGAGCCCCCCCAAAGTTGTCACCCATGCCAGCGGCAGAGGGCTGTTGCCCGGCCTGTTGCTGCCCTGGCTCTTGCGGGCGGTCTCCGCCAAACGGATTGAACTTAATAAACTCCGCACGCATCTCCAAGTTAACCTGTGCCTGTCCATCCCTGTTAGTCCAGATTTCTGGTTTGTTGAGTTCACCAACAACGATAACGGCCGAGCCCTTCTTCATGTAAGGTAGGATTTTATCGAAGCGATCCCCCCATAAGGTCACACGCCACCAGATGGTCTCATCTTGACCGCCACGCTTTTGATTTGTCGCCACTCTAAGGGTAGTGACCTTTGTTCCATTAGGTGTGACGCGGCTCTCGGCATCAGCTCCTAGGCGTCCTGCTATCTGTAAAATATTCATCGTGCTTCCCCTTTTCGATTCTCTGTGAGATAAATAATCGACCGCGACTATATCACGCCCGAAGAAATAGGTGCAAAGCAGGCATACCATGAATTCCGACCAAAATATCGACCAACTCCAGCGAGAACTACAACACGCCATTGCTGCTCAAAAACATAGCGAGGAGCTCCTCGAAAAACGCGAAAAACTTATCCATCAAATTGAAGAATTTTCTCGCCTATCCCCCGAAGAGCAAGACAACATTGCCCAGATGAAACAACAGCTGCGGACCTTGGATCACGCCCTCGACGAACTTGAACATGCCGGCGAGCAAGATATCGACGCCCTACGCGAAGCTCTTGCTAAGCGCCTTGCAGCGCACTCCCCTGAGCGCGGTCAAAGCTACACCGATAGTGTCGCCAACTTAAGCAAAGCCACGAGAGATCTTAAAAACACCCAAGAGCTCCAAAAGCAGTGCCACACTTTGCTCTCTCACGGCGAACGCGCTCTTGCCACAAGCCAGCAAATTTGGCGCGGGGGTTTCCTGGGTTTTATTTTAGGGGCGAACCCCAACAAGATCATTCTTAGAAGCTTGGAAGGAATGAGCTCTTCAGGCAAGCGCGCCCTTGAACTTCTCGTCGATATGCCGTCACTGAGAAGCAACTCTTCATTGGCCCCCGCCCTCCAGACATGGGTTTCCCTCGCCCAAGCCCCTTGGACCTACCGTACACTCAGGGCGAAACTCCCTCCTTTACTCATTACCCTTCAAGAAGCAGTCAAATGCCTAGATCCTGCGCTCATCGCGGCGCAGCGAAACCTGGACACAGCCGGCAATGCACGCAACACACAGCTTGGCGTCGAACACGACTAACCTATCACCAAGAAGCACGTGAGCCTGCCCGCACTCCACTCATCTCGCGTATATGTTCAGGGGCTACCAACAGGATCATGCACAGTAATGGAATACAGAAAGGCCACCTGCATTCGTATTCACGAAGCAGGTGGCCTTTCCGCGTAATGAAAAGCGCGACCAACGCTAATAGACTGTAGTTCCGTTCCATCTACGGAGGCAGAACGGAGAAAATCGCTTATGCCAGTGCACTATGCCTTGATAAAGCCGGGGCCTTGTCCGCCCGGTTTACCTGGCTGTTGAGATCCGCCACTGGGTGTCGAAGGAGCCTCTGAAGGCTCACGGCCTTCACAGATGTCGCTGCAAATTTTACGCCATTTTTCCACGGTCTCGACATATAGAGGAGCAAAAGCACGTAACGCTGAAGGAACAGCATGCTCCATGTCTAGAGTGCAATGGATCAAAATGAGCTCTTCTTTAACAGCAACACCTACGCCGCCGCCGGCCATCTGGCCACCAAGCATCGATCCTTCTAGGAGACGCTCGTAAAGTTTAAGTTTTGTTTTCTCGTCCCGAGGCAAGCCATCGAGAAGAGGAGAATACATATAGAGGCGCTTAGAATTTGGCTCATACGTAAGGTGGAGCGAGAACTCGTCATCAATACCTAGAATACAGGTGTTGTTTTCGTCAAATTCTAGGCCTTCAAGGCCAAGCTCCTTTCCAAACTCCGCCAAGTTCTCCTTAGCATTTTCAAAGGACATGTGTACCTCCTAACGGTTGGTCGTGCTCTTTAACACCTAGTCTCAGCGATCATCGGCGTTTTGATTTCTTTATTCAGCTTCTGTTGAAAGAAAGAAACCATGCAGCAAACAGCAATAAAAATCAACTACCTACGTAGCAGTATAGTCACCTAAATAGCAAGTGCAACCTCTTGGTGCATAACACCTTTTCCGAGGAAAAACCTGCCAAAACGCTGAGTCTGTGCATCAAATACATTGTCAAATTTCAGACTCTTACTCATTTATTGTATAGCTAAGCACTATTATCATGCAAATAATTAAAATACTTTCTACCACACCTTAGTTACTAAGAGTGAGCAAGTAAAGCACAAAGACACCTTGTAAAGCTGGGATATATCAAGCAATATCCTGCAGAGCTTGGTGAAGGTGACGCACACGCTCACGAGAGGTAGCCCCTACTGTGTCAGTAACATCAAACGGATTTAAGCGGTGCCCTAAAAATCTTGTAGACTCGTCGCTAGGGGTGTAGACATCGCGCTTACCCGCATAAGCTGTAGGAGTGAATGTCACTGGAACCTCCTCCATTGTGCCGGTCCCTTCATTAAACGCCGGCAATGTGCCTGCGTGAACACCGTCGGGGTCAGTAATTTCTGCTATATCGAGAGCTCCGCCACCCCAATCGTACTGATTTTGGTAGAACGCATCGGCACGATGAGCTTCCGTCATTTCCCCATCCGCATCACGGTGAAGATACAACGTCGTGGTGTGCTCCTCCACCACTTGGACATCTCCATCTGTTGCCACATGTTCGCCGTCTTTGGTGACGGGATCATACATTCTATTCATCTTCACAGGTGCTCGGATGGTGACGTCGAAAGTACGAAGCTCCACGCTCATCACATCTTCTATCGCAGATACGCTCTGTTCATAGATGTCACCGCTACCTTCATGCAAGGCGTGGGCAGCTGTTTGCATCATGTTGTTTGTCCGCTGTCTTTGCCATGTGTCGAACAACAACTGCTTAACCTGCGCGTGGTGACGACAGTCACCTAAACCAAGAGACATTACGACAGAGATATTCATCTGGGAATCCGCCGCGTCTTTTCGCTCCTGCGCGGTTTCATACCCTCCCACTGAAACGATGTTCTGTGTTGCCTTGTCAAACACCTTGTGACCAGAGGAATGCAAATCTTCAAGCTCTAGTTCATCGTTACGAAATGTCTGCCGAATAAAGACATCGGCCCATTTGTTAAATTCGTCCACACCTTCAATCTCCCCAAAGCTCCTGGGTGCATTTTTTAGTGCTTCTGTCTCCTCATTCGAAAGAGCACTCGAATCAACGAGGTCTGTCAGATTCATACTGATAATCTGCTCAAAATTACGCCTGTCGGTTCGATTGACTCCATGATCAAAAAGCTGACCGCCAAAGCGAAAATTACCGCTCACACGGTTAGATGTAAGCCCACGGTAGCTGTATGACGCATCTGTCCACTTTGAATGAACTGGGAATCTGTCTCGCTGTTGATCATGAAGTTGTGTTTTGCAATCGTTTACATCAGCGTCAATAGATCCGCCGGACTCAAGAGCCCTCAAACGCCCTTCAAGTGCACTGACAACGCTATCGAGGACGACATGATGTGTTCCTCTTTGCTGCTGCATAGCGGCGGAAGTGATCTGAAGGTGCTCGATGCCATCTCTAATTTCCGCTTCCGTCGACGCTAGGCTAAGCACGTGCAACATAGATTCTTGAATATCTCCGGAGTCAGCACCGATAATGCAATTCGAAGCGAACAACGCAATAGCCACCTGGCAGCTACGCGATTCAGTACCTCCATCGCGTTGGCAACTAAGAGCAGTCAGTTGGGCAATATTTTGAGCGGCTTCCCGTCCACCAATCTGAAGCAAAAAGTTGGTGTAGGCGATGCCATGGCTCGGATCAAAATCCATACCGAACGCTTGATTATAGAATTTTAGTGCACGGTCCACAGCATGTTCAAGGGTCATAGTAAGATCGTCTTTGGCGTCTGCCCCCACTCCGTATCCAACAGCCTGTTCACAAGCAGACCTGACTTTGGGATCTACCTTCGTAATGTCCCCCTCCGCCTCATCCAACTGCTCCAGAAAGTTGCCAATTGCGTGTACCTGGGCCTCATAAGCTTGACCACAAACGAATCGAGCCTCAACATTACCTGGATCTTGACGCATAAGGTCCACAGATAAGCTGATCGCCGTCTGCGGATCCGGAATAGACTGCCTCAACGCAGCGCTTGCATGCAGTTCTCTATTGACCGGAGACATTTTGAAGGCGCTATTTTTTGATCTAAGCATCAAGTCACACATCGAATCGGGACTATCCAGGTCACTGAAAGCATGCAAAATACTCGTGAGTTCGTCTGAATCGAAACGATTCACACCGCCTTCTTGATCGAAGACAAAATGTCGTAGATTGTCGAGCGCAAGCTCGCAACGCGCCTCCTTGACAGCGGCGCTTCCGGCAAATTTCTCAAGACGCTTGAGCTCGAACTTCTGTTGTGGATTCGGTTGGATGGCAAGCTTCAGATTTTGCTGGAACTTCTGACGCCGGGCGGCGAGTATTTTGTTTTCTTCTTTTAGAGCAGAGAGGTCCGCAATATCAATAGTTAGAAAGAAGTCTGAAACAGTACTACGGTCTTGATCGAGTGGAGATTCGACGTCAATTCCTAGCGCTGGACCCGCCACATCTAAAATGCGATCAGCGTCTTGATCATCTAACTTCGCTCGAAGGAGTCGCTTCCCCCCTAGTTCGGCACCTTTTTTAGGACTCACAGCATCCTGGATTGCCCGATCGACGCCAGACAGTGGCTTCTTTTGTTCTACTTCGCCAACAGCATCATCTTGATCTGACGGAATTGAAGCTAACGGAACGTTGGGAGGTTCACGGGGAGGAATTTTCGGAGAATCGCTCATGCCAGTCTCTATTTAATAGAAAATAATCAATATATTATTATTATAAATAATTAATATTTTTAAACCTATTTATTAACAATAACAACTGTAATTACTTTGATTTAAACACAAGACTTAAATTAGCTTATTGTATTACAAGCCACAAATGCTGATGTACACGTTCAGGAGCTAGCATCGACATGAGGCCTGCCGCTTGTCATGTATCGATAGCCCATAGTGCCAGTGGTTAACCTCGATAAGAACGAGCTTAGACACGATAGTGTGAACTCAAACTGCACCTTTTCTTGGGGCGAAGCCCCTAAAGATGCGTCCATTTTTTTGTACACTTGTATAGCTAGCATAGATCTACCCACTCCGTGAACATGTAGCCGGAGTCGAGAGAGCTCTCACGGAAGAAGTTCCTTGGCAGAAACCCCTCTTTGTATGTAAATGTTTGATACACGGAGGTTACTGATGTCGATGGCTGTTACAACAAGCCCATATGCTCCTTTGTCTCCATTGAAGCTGCGGGTCGGATCCGGTAGTCCCTCTCCTTTGGGCACCATTACCGTAGATAAGGGGACGAACTTTGCGGTGGTGTCGCGTACCGCTGTGTCGGTTACTTTAAACCTATATGACCCGCAAGGGTTTGAGCAGATCTCTTCCATCTCGCTGGATCCTAAGCAACATCGCACTGGAGACGTCTGGCACGTACACGTTGACGATTTACAGCTGCCTGTAGGCTATAGCTACAATATCACGCATGAAGACGGCCGTGCCTTCCATGAGCTCTTGGATCCCTATGCTCGCGAAGTACTGCCGCGCCGCGTTGGCCGCGCGCAAGCCTACCGCCCTCTAGGTGCGGTGTTAGCGCCTGACGCATTTGATTGGCAAGGAGACAAGCCTCTGTGCAGGCCCATCGAAGATGCAGTAATCTATGAAATGCATGTTGGGGGCTTCACGCGAGACCCCAGTAGTGGCGTGTCCCATCCTGGCAGCTTTCTAGGGGTCATCGAAAAAATTCCCTACCTCAGAGATCTAGGTGTTAACACCGTAGAGCTGTTGCCTGTCTTTGACTTTGATCTTCTCGAAGGGCGCCGCTGCTGCGTAGCTACGCGCGAAGAACTCGGCAACTACTGGGGCTACTCCACGATAAATTTCTTTGCTCCAGCGCACCACTACGTTGTCCATCGCGACATTGGAGCAGCAACCCAGGAATTTAAGCAGATGGTACAAGCCCTGCATCAAGCAGGCATCGAGGTCATCCTTGACGTCGTCTACAACCATACTGCCGAAGGCGACCACCGCGGGGTACCGTTGTCTTTTAAAGGTTTTGCACATGATCAGTACTATCTTGTGGATGACGAAGGACGGCACCTCAACTTCTCGGGATGCGGCAATACAGTCCGCGCCAATCACGCATTAACACAGCAGCTGATTCTCGATAGCTTACGCCACTGGGTAGTAGACATGCATGTCGACGGCTTCCGCTTTGATCTCGCCTCCGCTCTTGCACGTAATAGCAAGGGACATCTGCAATCCTCATCTGCCATTCTCGATGCTATTGCGGAAGACCCTGTGCTCGCAAGCACCAAACTCATCGCTGAACCGTGGGATGCCGCGGGAGCATACCAAGTGGGTAACTTCTGTCCCAACAGCACCCGCTGGACAGAATGGAACGGTAGATACCGCGACGCACTACGCCGCTTTATCCGTGGTGAAAGTGAAGCTAAAGGGGAGTTTGCTACACGCCTTTGTGGCTCGGCAGATCTCTATGGAGATGCGGGTTCTCCAGCAAACAGTCTGAACTTCGTCACCTCACACGACGGTTTCAGCTTGGAAGACCTCGTCAGTTACGACCACAAGCACAATGATGCCAACGGTGAGGGAAGTCGCGATGGCTGTAACCACAGCATGAGTTGGAATTGTGGCTATGAAGGTGCTACGGACGATTCCGAGATTTTGACCCTACGAGCACGCCAAAAACGTAATTTCATGCTGGCGCTGTTGGTGTCACGCGGCGTGCCGATGCTTACAATGGGCGATGAACGTAGCCACACCAAAAAAGGTAACAACAACACCTGGTGTCAAGATGCTCCCTCCAACTGGCTGAATTGGAGCGAAGAGTCAGAAGATCAGGCCTTTCTTCGATTCACCAAATGCCTCATTAGCTTACGTCGCGAGCACCCCATTTTTCAGAGCAATACCTTCTGTTCAAAACAAGACGTGACGTGGCACGGCCTAGTTCCGAATAAGCCCGACTGGGAATCCAAACATCCGTATACCGCCCTCACACTACACGATGAGACAACTAAAAGAGCCTTCTATCTTGTTTTCAATGCCGATAATACCGACCGAACATTTACTCTTCCAGACACACCCCACAACAAAGCATGGCACTGGGTGGTGAACACATCGCAGACGCCTCCGCATGATTTTTCACATGCACAAGAACGCAGTAGCTTAAACACACCGCACATCACCCTAATGGCGCATTCCAGCATACTCCTGATCACTTAAGATAGGTTGTCAACGGGGCTTCAATTTGCAATCATTATTCACGCCAGCATTGTAAGATGCTGGCAACGCACATAATTAGATATCACGAAAAGAGCAGCTATGTTGATGTTGCCTACAGAGCGTCCCATCAAGGACCTAGACCAGATCATGCACTCGATGCAATCCTACGCACAAGGTGTCAACGGCATGGGCTATAGCTGGATCCGAGAAGACGCAGAGGACGACCCCCTTGACACTGAGCTCCTCACTCAGATCGAGCAAGTGATTCAGCACAACACCCTACTCATCCAACAACGACATCAGCTGCGTTCAGGACCTTTCGGACTCGCCAAAGGAAGGTTCACCGTCATGGTGTTAAGTATCATCGGAGCCTGTGCTTGGGTTCTTGATCTTGGAGCGAGCATATGGGAGGAAGTGCAGGATGACAACGAAAACAAAGCTATCGCCTTCACTGTCGTTCCCCTCAACCTCATAGCCATCGCGTTAGCCGGCCTGTCAGCTTGGGCGTGGGCACGCTACGCGGGTCATGTCAAAAAAGTTGCCAAAGCCAAACCTATCGCCGACTCCGAATTAGAACGCGCCCGCAGAATCCAAAATGCCCTTACACCGCTCCAGCAGTTCCTTAGTAACCGGGATGCTCCAGAGTATGTTCTGGTCAAACACCTACAGCACTTCGATCGCGAATACGAATACCTTCCGGAACATATTCAACAAAAGTACCCCAAAGCCGGCACAATAGGTCTACTCATAGGAATGCTTGATATCAACCACCCCCTTCGTCAACAGTATGATGAGGCGGCGGCGGCGGCGCGCGGGCTGGCACCTCTCCACCACGGCCTAGACCCTTTTGAAGAGGAGGGAAGTCCACGCCACACTTCAAGAACGCCACGGCGCAGCGCAAGTCTGGACATGGAAGCCCCAGATGTCGTAGGAATGGGATCAAGCTATAGCGGAGAAAAGTCTGGGTATATAGACGAGTACTCCGAACAGCTCAGAAGCAGGCCTCTAAGGTCACGTAAGGCAATACGCTCATGGTCTTCAGCCGCCTATGATTCACCGAGACTTTCCGCCTTAGCCGCTCGACAAAATCTTGAACGTATCTGGGGCATCCCCCTTAACGTTCTCATGTTCCGGGGTGTTGCTGTAGACCGTGCCGGAGAAGCAAGCGAAATATAACCTACTGAAAGAAAATGCATTACATATATTTTCAAATATATATATACACATCACATTGAATCTGATACGACGGACAGTGGATAAACGGCAAAGGGAGGTTGCTATGTTCTCCACCAACGATCCCGTGCGCAATCTCGACGCGATGATGCATTCGGTCGCATCCTTTTCCGAAGGCATGAACGGCATGCCATTCGGCTGGCACCAAGACGACGCAAGCGACGGAGAGCTCAACACCAAGCTACTTTCACAAGTCGAACAAATGATCCAACAAAATGCCCTACTCGTACAGAAGCACAATCAACTGAAAACCGGACCCTTTGGACTGTCCAAAGGCAGGTGCACTGTAATGATTCTGAGCTCCGTTGGTGCCTTGGCTTGGATCCTCGATCTAGGCGCTAGTATATGGGAGGAAGTGCAAGGTGACGACGCTAACAAAGCCCTTCAATTCAGCGTGATCCCCCTGAATCTAATCGCTATTGGTACAACGGCAGTGTCTGCTTGGGCATGGGCACGCTATGCTGGCCACGTCAACAAAGCCGCTAAAGCCAAACCCATTCCCGACACACAGATCGAGCAGGCGCGCACAATTCAAAACGCTCTCGTCCCCGTGCAGCGTTTCTTAGGCCACAGAAATAGCTCATCCAATGAACTTCTAAAGCACCTCCAACATTTCGACCGCGAATACGAATTTCTTCCCGAACACATCCAAAAAAAATACCCAAAGGCAACAACAATTGCTCTTCTTATCAACACACTCGATCCCTATCATCCGCTGCGCCAAGAATACGAAGCCGCAGCTTCATTAGCCAGCGACGGTCTCGGTGGACAGGGAGCTGGTCTAATACTAGGCACTCCTGACAGTTCTCCACGAGCGTCCATGTCACTATCCAAAAAGAACGTGTTGATTGTCCACAAGAGCGATAAGGCCGAAAGCAGCTCCTCGTCGGAAGAGGAATATTACTCAAGCGACGACGACGTGTACGGGACAATGAAAATCATCAGAAAATCCGAACCCGCCTCACTCGATGCCAAAGTACTTTGGCGAAGGGCCTTCAACAAAGTATCTGCAGCAGTGGCACGCCAGCGCCTTGAGCAAGCTTGGGGAATCCCTCTGAACGAGCTCCTTCACAGAGGCGTCGCTGTGGATAGAAATGGTGACACACAAACCGTCAGTGACCTTAAAACATCGACAGAAAGTATACTGTAATGGTTGGATATAGGGAGAAGTACGATGTTCTTTGTAAGTAACGTAAAGGATCACACAGATGACTGCATCGAGCGGCTAGGATCGGATTTATGGAAGATTGGTACGGATCACGACAACGACGAAGGGCTCCGTATCACCAATGAAGTCAATGCAACCCTTCAATCCGACTTAGCCAAGCTCACTAAGCGTCACGCTGACCTTCAGAAGGAGGTTGCAGCGGAGTCCAAAGGGTTCTTTCATGTGAAACGTAAACGCTGGCTAGCACGCGTTGTCACAACGACAGCAGCAATGTCTTGGGTACTTTTACTCATAAGCGGCGTCTGGGTTCTGGTGAGCAACGAGAAAGAGAAATCTCCGGTACAATCCAAATTTATCATTAAGCTCATTAGCATGGCGATCACCTCAGTCATGTGGGTGATGTGGGAACGCTACGCTAAAGCACTTGAGAAGCAGGCGGAATTCAATCAAAATTACGACGACAAAGCCGCTAAAATCCAAAAACCACAAGAGCTGGTACAGAAGCTCTCGGAGTACGAGCAAGCTATCAATGATGCCGCCGAAACCGACGACCTCGATCCTGCAGCAATGGCCAAACTGCTGACAGAGATTTTAACGATCCACAGTCAGCTCGAGTTCTATAAAGAGCGATTCCCTCCACGTGACCGTCTTCTGGCGGGATTAATTTACATGCTTCCCGACGATCATCCTATTAGAGAAGAATACACCGCTCTCCACAACGGCGTCGCCACGCAGGGGCTCGGCGGTCGTATTTCCGCTCCAACAAAACTCACAGTTCCCCTTAGCGATCAGTCCGTTCATACCTCCGATGACGACGACGATGATGATGATGATGGGAGCTCTTCCACAAAAGCCAGCCGTTTTGGGGTGCCTACGTTTAGTTTACCCGTTAGGCTCACGGGAACAGATGATGACGAATATGAGCTGGAGTCCTTAGCGAATCCTCTGTTTAGTGCGGCCCCAAAACTAGAAAGAATGACGTCTTTCGGTGCTATGGGCGAAGAACAAACTCTCATCCAAGGGGGTGAAGACCAACGCGAAGAAAACTACCGAGGCTTCTGCGAAAAATGGCTCCACGGCATACCAGTGGAGTATACCGTAAAAGATGGGCAAGTTGCATACCGCTGTGGAATGCTTAAGGATGACAACATCCGCGAACAGCGACGTCAACATGAAGACATGCGTAACGGTTGCGTCAGCATCGACATGTCTAAAGTCGACAGCAGTTACGTCGATTCGCTCGAGGTGTGATGGAACATCCTCACGACAGAGTTTCTCGCCCTCATTTCGTCCATCCCGACCATCATGTCCACTTCGTCCATCCCGTCCATCAACAGCACAGCCCACACACACCAGCACGATTACTATTGCTGTGCCCACAACATATCGTGTTTTGGGGCTTGTCTTGGGGCTCAAACGATGCAGTTTGTGGGAGCTTAACTCATGAAAGCATGCGCTATAAGTAAAACGATGGACAGGATGGACATGATGGACGAAGTGGACCCAATGGACGAAAAGGACGGAAAGGACTCAATGGACCCGGGAAGTGGCTAAAAAGCGGTACAGTGATAGAAGAGCAATCTTCCAGGGGTCTTAACGAAGGCCCCCGAAACCTTTACTCCCCACCACTCACAATGCGAAGTGCTTCTTCGTAAGTTTCGGAATGAATATCCGTAAACCGCTCAGTTGGATAGTCCCACGAGGAGTAATATAAACTCCCACGCGCCAATGTCACCAAGGCAACAGGAAACTCAACAGTAGATGTGTCTTCGTAGCAACTACGCAAATTTAAGAAGATTTTGAAGCAATCGATAGGAAGAGGATCTTTAGCCAAGTAGGGCTTAAGCTGCGAATCTGTGGCGACTGCTTTACGCAATTCTTCAACGGCAGTAATTAACTCACGTCGAGCTCCATTGATTCCAAGCTGATGATCCTTATTTAGAGACAGAATTATTTGAGAGACGCCCCCAACAAACGAACCACCTGTCGCAGACACCTGATACCCATGTCTACGCTCCAACATTTTTGTAGCTCTTGACAAAAAGCGGTTGAACGGTCGCGTAGGGTCCGATCGATTCGTCCAACTGGATGTCAAAGTTGCCAAAGGCATCAATAGAACAGCTAAAGCTACGAACCTTAAAACACGCATGCCTGAGCCTTCCTTCGTATGTCATTTATCGTGGCGTTGAGTTCCGCTTTATACGTTTTCCCGAGGAATTCGTGGTCCCACATTCCGCTTTCCTTTGACGTAGCGAATTTGACATTGGGCTGCATACCCATTTTGGCTCTCACGTAGCCTGCCCCATGTGCAAGAAGTGGGACACCGTCCTTCTGGCTCAATGGCGTCGGCATCCTCGCGTCTTCCAAAGAGTCTTCTGGGGTTCTATGCGCACCGGATGACTTTCCCGATATTCCGCTAAAGCGGTAACCGCATCTTCTTCATGGACAACATCGAAACCAGAAGTTTGCGAACTTTTGCTATGGTAGTAAATTCGCCCCTTTACAGTTGAAACAAATGCTATATACGGAAGAGTTATGGTTCTGTCATTCGAGTCAAAATACGATAACATCAACTCTGCAGGAGGCGAAGAAAACTCTAGCGAAGAAATCACCGGATTACGATCACATTCTAGGTCTACTATTCGGACTATTGCATCTAGTATCGTCAAGTACATTTTTCGCGCCTGGTCTACATTCACGTGTTCTCCAGACGTAAAGTGTAGACTGGGTACGTTTGCGCCACTCATTTTAACAAAGCCTGAACCGATTAACTCAACGTTCATTTTGCGTTCAAGCTGAGCAATATGTCGCTTAGATGTGCAATGGTAGAGCTCCAGCGGACCACATCTAGCAGTAAGACTGGCATGGGCTAGCATTAATACAGCCAATAGAATCACACTTACTTTCAAGGTGTTCTCCTTTGGTTAGTTGATATGTTCTGAAGTTCCATATTCAACACGTCATTGTACTTGCCATTTGACAAAGAATGCTCCTTAAATGTTGGTGTGCCCCATTTTCCGATGAAGTGGACATCCTTTTGTAGTCCACAGAGTGCTTTGAAATACCCAACGGCATCAGCCAAAAAGGGAACAGGATCCCTGCGGTGCACATAGTTTGTACACTCATAAACATAGTTATTGTTGATCAATTTGGCTGCTCCAAATGTGATAATATTCAAGCGGGCTTGATCGGCTGAGCTAATTCGCTTCAGTGCCTGATCAAGAGCTGCGGCTCCTTGACTTTCAGCTATAATGTTAACAACGGCGTCTCCACTGGCTCGTAGACTATGTTGTATTGCTTGCGCAGCCTTATCAACAAAGTCGCTGGGAAATCCCGCTATAATAC
>JAJFMA010000281.1 GCA_021772415.1 Chlamydiota bacterium | reverse complement strand
ACGCTGATTCCCAAACGCTTGGCAGCTTGAGTGCGGTTGTTCTTCTGCGTTTGGAGCGTTTCTATGATGAAGCGTTTTTCTAGCTCTTGAAGCGTTATGCCCTTGGGAAGATGTGTGTCTTCGTCGGCATCCGCACCGTGCTTAGATGAACTCGAAGGTAGTCCTCCAAGATGGATGTGCTCGGCTTCGATGACATTAGCCATGTCGAGAACGACGGCGCGCTCGACAATGTTGCCTAGCTCACGAACATTTCCTGGCCATTTGTATTCAAGGAGCTTCTTCTTAGCACTGTCGCCAAGTTGCTTAGGAGGCTTGTGATTTTCGTTACATAGCTGTTCCAAAAAGTGCTCCGTTAACGGAATAATGTCCTCGGTGCGGTCTCGCAAAGGAGGGATATGCACCGGTACTACGTTTAGGCGGTAGTAGAGGTCCTCACGTAGCACTTTCTCTTCGATGGCCTTGGTGATGTCCCGGTTTGAGGTGGAAATTAGACGCACGTCAACTTTGATGGGCTTGGTGCCACCCACACGTTCGAATTCTTGCTCCTGAATAGCACGTAAGAGTTTAGCCTGAAGAACCAAAGGGACTTCAGTAATTTCATCGAGCAGTAGCGATCCCATGTGTGCGAGCTCAAAGCGGCCAAGGCGCTTCGTTGACGCCCCTGTGAAGGCACCTTTTTCGTGACCGAAAAACTCCGACTCCACTAGGGCCTCAGGTACAGCTGCGCAGTTGACCCGGATGTATGGGTTGTTGTGACGCGGTGATAGGTGGTGGATAGCATGCGAAACCACCTCCTTACCAGTTCCAGATTCACCTGTGATGAAAATGCTGGCGTTGCTGTCGGCAACACGCTCAATGTCGCGCAGGAGCTGCTTCATTGCAGGGCTTTCCACAACCAAAGGTTTGAAACCTCCTGTCCGCTGACTGACTTCCTTACGCAGATATTGATTTTCCTGCACAAGCACCGAAAACTCGTTAGCTTTCTCCACCACAGCTTCGATGGTTTCCGGGGTGAACGGCTTGAGTAAGTAGTTGAACGCTCCAAGACGCATCGCTTCCACAGCATTTTCAATGCTGCCAAAAGCTGTGATCACTACAACCACGGTGTTGGGATCGCTTTCTTTGACTTTACGGAGGACATCCAAGCCCGTCATGTCGGGCATTTTCATGTCCGTGAGGACCATGTCATAGGTGTTGTCTTTCAATAACTTGATCGCCACTGTTCCGTTTTCAGCAGGGGTGACGTCTAGGCCTTTGCGCTTTAAAGTCTCACACAGGAAGTTCCGCATCAAAAGTTCGTCGTCTACGACAAGGATTTTGTCTATTGCCATGTTACTCGGGTCCTCTGCGCTCAGATGATGGACTCCCCAACGGGAGTTTAATGGTAAAGGTCGTTCCCTTATTTAACTCGGAAGTGGCCTCGATTTCACCGTCATGCGCTTGGATGACTTTGAATACCTCAGACAAACCAAAACCGTTACCGAGAGGCTTCGTCGTGAAAAAGGGACGATAAATCTTTTCTAAATCTTGGGGGGCGATGCCCATTCCTGTGTCGGAAACGCGAATGGTGGCGATGCCGTCATTTGCATCAAGCCATAGACTCACTGCGCCCCCATCCGGCATGGCTTGTATCGCGTTGACGACCAAATTTAAGATCGCGGACTCCAATAATTGGGCGTCAATGTCCGCTTCCAAGGTGGATATCTGTTTTTCAAACGATAGGTGGATGCCTTTACGTAGTTCTTCGTCAATGCGCACGTGGTCTAGTACGCGCTCAAGCATCGCCACTAAATCCGTGTTGTGGTGCTGTAGCTTCACAGGACGTGCGTAATTGAGGACATTAGTGACGAGACGATTTAGCTTGTCACAACCCTCCACAATACACTTCGCCATCTCCATTTGTTCCGTCTGCCCCTTGAGATCACGCTGCAGTAGCGAGGCAAATCCTTTGATGCCCCCCAAAGGATTTCGGATTTCATGCGCTACCATCGCCGCCATCTCTCCGAGATCTTTCATGCGGTCATTACGCGCGATGCGTGCTTTAAGCTGGCGGATCTTAGTGCGGTCGCGTACCAGGACGATCAAGCCCTCCTGGAAGTTAAGACTCGGATCTAAATGCTCTCCATGAGGGAGGCTGGCCTGCACATAGCAGGCATCGACCTCGAGGTGCTGAGCATGAGCCGTCCCCGGTAGTCGCGTCGTCGATGTCATGGCTGGAGCAAACTGCTTATCCAACGCTTCACGTATCGAAAACCCAAAAATGTCGTCTTCAAAGGAATCTTCAAATGGGTGAAACAGAACCTCAATAGCGGGCTTCGCAAGGATCATCTCAGCAGGGCTATTATATGTCGTCACGATGCCTGCCTTATTTACATACAGCAAACCCTGGCTCATATTACTTACGATACTACGGAGATACGCAGTTGTGATGTCGAGCTCTTCTACCTTCTGCTCTAGGCGAGTGTTGGCGTGCTCAAGCTCTAAGTTGACGTCGTGGTACTTCTCCTTGAGCTGGCCATGCGCACTTTCTAAGTGTATGGTCTCCTGAGAAAAGAGCTTAAATGCCCGCGAAAGAGCCTCTATTTTGTCGGTACGCGAATCAGAATCAACGGCATCTTGGGCTGCGCGCTCTAGCTGTGTGGCCTCGCGAGGAGCCCGTTCTTTAACTTTAGATCTACCTGCCATATTACCTTCACCTTCTCTCCGCACGATAACCTAAGGTCACGAGAAAAGTAAAATCTTTTTGGCAAACTTACCCCTGGGAGAGAGACCCTTGAAAAAAAACACACCATGTGGAATAATCTCAGATGAATTTACAGAACAATCTGTTGTCTCTCTAAAGGTTAGGAGAACGAATGGCTCGCTATACTGGACCGCGCAATCGCATCGCTAGACGATTTGGTGTGAATATTTTTGGACGCGCGCGCAACCCACTACTACATAAACCCAACCCTCCGGGGGTCCACGGTGCGCGTCGTCGCAAGAAGTCGGACTACGGTTTGCAGCTCGAAGAAAAGCAAAAGCTTAAGGCTGCATACGGGATGATCAGCGAGCGTCAGCTCGTGAACTACTACAAAAAAGCTGTCCATAGGCCAGAAGCAACGGCTCAGCTCCTCATTTCGATGCTGGAGAGCCGCCTTGATACTGTCGTCTATAGACTTAAGCTTGCACCTACAGCTTTCGCTGCTCATCAGCTTGTCTCTCATGGACACATCCTTGTTGATGGGAAAAAAGTTGACCGTCGCTCCTTCCACGTGAAGCCCGGAATGATCGTTTCTGTACGAGAGAAATCTCGTAACATGAAGGTCATCCAGGAATCCTTGGACAGTAAGAGCCACGAGGTGCCTGAGTACCTACAGCTTGAAAAAGAAAAGTTTCAGGGACAAATCACTGCCGAGCCGATGCTCGAGCAAATTCCTCTGCCTCTTGAAATTAACCTCGCTGAAGTTTGCGACTTCCTCGCTCACACCACCTAGGTTTTCTCTTCAGGCTCCAATATTTACGCCGTCTCCCCAGGGAGACGGCTTTTTTTGTGCCAAAATAGAAAGGGGCCGGACCCTGCGATTCTCAGATTTTTAGATCTTGGTCGATTGGATCTCGGACAACCATGAAGGTCATGGAGGATCATCTAAGGAATCTACTGTCTCTATTCAGAAGCGTAGCCTCCTGAATGATAGCCTTTAGAGTTCGCTATGGAATAACATGCATTTGAAGGCGACCGGTTTGCGAAGGGTTTACTAATGAAAGTCACTCTGTGAACAGTTAGTCCCTCCATGTCCTCCATGCTGATCTCCATGACCTCCATGGTTTTTCGAATTTTAGCATCGGGCACGGGTAGGAAATGATAGGAAGCTAGGGCAGAATGTAGCGCCTCTTCCGATCTCTGTGGTTCTGTCTCGACTTTCGACATTTTTATCATAAGAAA
>JAJFMA010000029.1 GCA_021772415.1 Chlamydiota bacterium | reverse complement strand
AAAGAGGCAGCTCCCACAAAAAGCACGCGCCTACCCCCGACAGTGTCGGCGATAAGAGCCCCGATTGGCATGGCGATCATTCCTAATGTCAGGGCAATGAAGTTTGAAATAGATGCAAAGGTATAGGTAACACTCAATTCCCTGACCAGGAACACAGGAAGAAATACGAATACTTGGTAGATAGTCGTGGTCAACCCAACGATACAGCCGACAGCGAATAGCATGGGCCAAAACTGCTCCCGCACAGTGCGGATAAGTGGCGGGTGAGTGTCCGTCCTGGTCTTCGCCATGTCTTCAAAGGCAGGAGTCTCGGAGACTTTCTTTCTTAATCGATAGGCGCTGAACGCAAAGCTCAAGCCCACTAAGAAGGGGATGCGCCAGCCCCACAGCTCAAGTTGTGTAGGCGTGAGTAGCAGCGCTAGCCCAGCAGCAAAGACTATAGCGAGAATCTTGCCGGCGAAGGCGCCAACCACTGACCACGAGGCTACATAAGATTTTTGTCCAGGAGGGGCGTGCTCCATAAGATATGTGTATGAACCTACAAGCTCTCCTGCTACCGATAGGCCTTGAAGGATTCTCAAGGTCAACAATATGACGGGTGCCATTAAGCCTATGACAGCATATGTTGGTAGCAAGCCCATCACTGCAGTAGGTATGGTCATAAGCAGTATGGAAACTTCTAGCGCCCTCTTACGTCCATAACGGTCACCAATACGCCCAAAAAGGAGAGCTCCTAGAGGGCGCACTAAAAAGCCCGCGGCAAAAATGCCAAAAGTCGCCAATAGGGCCGCATGGGGATCATGGTCCGGAAAAAACTGGCCAGCGATAATGGCTGCAAAAAAGCCGTATAGAGCAAAATCATAGAGCTCTAAGCTATTGCCTAAAACTCCAGCCCATATCACGCGGCGTACTGAACGAGGAAGTGTGCGCCTGGTATTCATACCCAACCACTTTCCATATTCCCATGTATATTGGCAATTATGCCGTTGTCTTTCATAGTATATGGCTATCGCTAAGGAAATAGGAAGACTTCAATGCGTAGAAAAATTTTAGCAGTCGCTTTAGCTCTGACATTTGTGCTGAGTACTGTCGTGGCAGCAGATACGTTGCGTGTCGGCGTGATGTGTGCGCTGCCCAAGGAACTCGGAGCCCTACAACACGAGATGGACGAGCCTTTCATTCAAACCCATAGAGCTAGACGTGAGTATGTCCATGGAACACTATGGGGTGTCGATACCGTGCTCGTGGTAGGTCGCGTAGGTAAAGTCGCCGCCGCCACAACAGCAACACATCTGATTGAATCTTGCGATGTCGATGCGATCGTTTTTCTTGGCGTAGCAGGGGCAATAGCGCCATATCTGCACCAAGGGGACATTGTCATTGCTGATCGCCTTGTTCAACACGACCTGGATTCACGACCGATCATCCCAAGGTATGCGATCCCTCTTTTGGGAGTGAGTGAAATCCACTCCGATCCGAATTTAGTCGTTGCAAGTGAAAAAGCGGCGCAGGACTTCGCATCAGAGAGCTTCCTATTCAAATGGAATCCCAGCGTCCATGTAGGATTGGTCGGTACCGGAGACCGCTTTGTGACAAGCACACATGATAAAGCAGCACTTATCGCTGATCTTCCCCAATTGATGGCAGTCGATATGGAAGGCGGCGCAGTAGCACAAGTTTGCTATGAGCACGAAATTCCCTTCGTCGTGATCCGTGCCATTTCGGACGGATGCAATGAGGACTCCGCCGACACATGTATGGAGTTCCTCAATGAGCACGCACCTACCTACACACGTGAAATTCTACGACGCCTATATCAGCGTCTAGCTCACGATCGGTCTTTCCAGTTCCACCATTTTAACAGTTCGGGGTCGTGAGTGCGCTCCGATGCATAATAGACGGCGCAGCGAAAGACATAGAGCATGCAGCGATCTACATGACATCCTCGCAGATCACATAGTTTGCCATACATGGCTTCAGGGTCCTCGCCACACAGCTGAGGTACAGAGCGATAGCCCATGTCCCAAAGGTCTTGAGCGATACTCGAGCCCACCCCTGGGATCTCTTGGAAAACCATGAGCTCCTTTCTAGTAGCTGGCTTCATCGATGACCTCATGCCTCGATTCAATACGTAATCCTGCATCCTGGAAGCGCCTTTCAATGGCTCTACAGTCCATGCTCGGAGGTGTGAGCGTTAGAAGTGAGGGGTCCGCAAGCACTTCTTCACGCCAAGAAACATCTTCGAATGCTTGTTCAGGACTTACCAAAGTCCAACCATTGTTTTGGATCATGGTGAGAACATCATCAAGAAACAGGGCATTCAAATCATTAGCGTGCAGTAGTAAGGTATGTGTGATGGGGCGGTCGATGCGCTCGTCATACACGCCAATATAGTAGCGGCACCATTCGTCCAAAAGCTCTAGATAAATAGCTTTCAGGGTTTCAAGAGTCGCAAGCTCGCCATGCTCTATCGCACGCTCAAGAAGCATGTCAAGATGCCAGTCAAAGGTGTTCATCGTTACGTAGCCCTCGACATAGCCACGTTCCTCCATCAGCGTAAGGGCCGCGGTCATTTTGTCTGTGGAGCCTCCAAGGGGCTCTCTACAGCCATAATCCAGGTAGGGGAAGCGATACCAGCGCCGCATCCCTGAGAAGTCGCCAAGGATAGCGTCGGTGGCATCCAACTCGGAGACAAAATTCTCCAGCGGCTGCTGGCTCAGGTGCCGGTGGGTAAAGGAATGGTTCGCTAAAAAGTGACCATAGTGATTCAGAAGGCGTAAGCTGCTATGGGTCGGGTCCTGCTCGCACGCTTGGCCGATACAAAAGAATGCAGCCTGACACCCATGCTTATCAAGAACGTCTACGAAACGCTCTGTACGCTGCAAGCTGCTAAAGCGCTCCGTTCCTGGCATCGGATGGTCATCGAAGGTGATGGCAATCTCCACTCCACAAAGACCAATAGGGAACAGAAGTAACGCCAACAGATACGAGTTGAGATGAGTCATCATAGGGCTCCATACTTTCAGGAGCGACATTTTCGAGCCCTCACCATAAAAACGCAAGAAGCATTCAAAGCTCTGATGTGAGTGTAAAAAAAGTCGCCGCGACCTCACCTTTAATACATATGCCACAAATAATCAGAGGCGTATATTAATAGCGCGAGCGCAGCGAGGGCCATGGAGTGCGTGCGCTTCGCGCCGCCTTTGTGGGGTTCGTAGATATGAAACGTGCCTTCAAAAGTAGATGTCGATAGCTATTCTGGCGACGTTGCACGGCAGGAAGTCCTTTGGAATCGTTCACATCTCTAAATAAGGAGTCACGAACACTAAAATAGGCCTGTGAGGTGCATGTAGACGCAAAAAGGCGGCTCGGCGCGGCGCACTCCATGGCCCTCGCTTATCTACGCTGACTGCGCTCGCGCTATAGGGGATCTACGTAGTTAAGCATTAGCGAATTAAAAAGCAATCTGAGTTTGATCTTCTATTTCTTTACACTCTCGGAGGGGCGGCATATGCACGTGTTCATCTGTCGCCCTTCCAGGGCTCAAAATCCTTTTTATGCCTACCCAGGGTTTTACCCGGGGCTATACAACTCGTCAGCCCTTCGGGCTTCAAAAAAGAAGCGCTTGGGTATTTCTCGACACTCTCTTCGGGCCTCATGATGGAACAGACGTACTGCTCACGAATCCACAGCAACAATGGCGCTTAATGCGGGAGCTAGGGACGCCCCTCCAACGGACATGTTGTTGTAGCGCTCACGGAGGGCGCTATAGCGTTTTTCCATGTGTTGGCGCCACTGAGGTGTTAGACCAAAACCTTTCGCGAGACACGCTTTGGCAGCTCTGTCCGTCTTCGACATGGTATAGCGACAGGTGTGGAGTTGGCGAAATAGCTCATGAACGGCCTGTTCAGGCTTGGCTGTGTAGTCGACTTCAGCGAGGTCCATGTCGAATAGTGTCTCCATCATACCTTGAGCCAGTGTATAGGTAGTTTGGTCGGGGCTTCTCTCGAAGATATCCAACGTTTGCTCTAGTGCTTTGAGACGAGATTCCTGCATCAGCACTTGCGATGTTTCATAGGCCTCAGTGCTAGCCAATTGAGCGCTATCATCATCGGCTCCTATTTCAAGTAGTCTATCTAATGCCAAGACACCATATTCTGCGGTTTCGCTACTTTCGTAGCTACAGTTTCCTACCTCTTGGTAAGGTCTTAATGGGTTCCACTTTTCTAGCGCTTTCGATACATCGTCCTGCTCAGCTCCCAATTCCTCAAGTAGCCCTGGAAACTTCTTTTCGAAATCCTTGGATGAGTCGACTTCAAACCGTGCCAGTATCGAAGCGGATACCTTAGATGGATCTATCTTGAACGCTTCAATGGGCTTCTTGCTACCTACTCCGCGATTGCAATACAAAAGGTAGCCTCTGTGAAATGCAAACTGGGTAGCGTGACCGTGCCAGCCCCCAAACACAATGCCTGGCTTACCCGCTCGGATTCCCTTTGCCACTGACAGGCCATAGATATAGTCTAAGGGGCCTGTTTCGCCATCTATTCTGTCTATGTTCCAAAAAAGCTGCAGATGATTGTCTAGCATGGATGTGAGCACCCCAGCCTGCTCGGATGTGATGAGTTCACTGTGCCTCTCGCACGTATCTTTAACTGTTGCTTTGAGATGAGGCACCCACTGGTTTTGTACCCCCCCTTCAAGAGGCAGTTCGGAGTTCCCTACCGGCACGGTTCCCCCCAGCTCCCAGGTGTGGGCGAGAAGCTTCAGGGCAAGTATCTTTTGTGGAGCATCACGACGACTTGGAATTAGGGAGGTAGCCAGATGTGTCATCGGATCTGTGGCACCCTCAGCGATACTTGAATCAAGATCTTCCATTAAGGGTTGCGTTAGTGCTTGAACGAGCGAGAGCTCTTCCTTAGATCTTGCATCCTTCGATACAGGCAGCGGGGCTTTAGGAGTCGCTAGCTGTAGGACATCCGCCACGTCAGAGTGTCCTCTCGATCGCGCTAGCTGCAATGGTATAGCCCCCGCATTGTTAGGTGCGGATAGAGCAGCTTTAGCATCGTCGGAATTCGCTATGATGCGCTTTAATAGTCCTATATTGGATCCTGTAGCAATGAGGTGCAGTGCATTGTTCCCCGAGTCGTCAGTTGCTGAAAGGCCTCCGAAAGTTTCTAAAGCCCGCTTGCCAAGTTCCCAGCTTGCTTCGTCCATTGTATCCATTGGGGTTTGAGCCAGCAGGTGAAGAAGAGTTTCACCACTATTGGTTCTAGTTTCAATATCAGCCCCTAGCCGGATGAGCTCTTTGGCAACAGTGACGTTACCCTGCTGGATGGCGACGTGAAGTGCGGTGCGTCCCTGGCTGTCCTTTGCGTCGAGGTCTATGCCGAGTGCAAGTATAGCCTCTACATTACCAGATGCGGCTTCAGGACCCATGGCGACAGCATGTAAGAGAGTTTGTTGTTGACGACTCTTTTGTTTCGGATTCGCTCCGGATTTAACTAAGGCCTTCGCTAAGGCGTGATGGCCGTGTGCACATGCTTTAAACAGCGCTGTTTCACCACTGATGGGGGCGGGAAGATCCAAAGGGCATGCCCCCTTAACCAGGGCCATTCCCATCTCACTAAGTGCACTCTCGCTTGCTGTGCAAGGAAGAGATGCTAGCTCGTGTAAAGGAGATAGGGCTGGGGACAAGTCCTTTCCACCAAGCGTTGTGGATTCCAGTAGCAGCTCCACTGTCGCGATGTCTCCGGTTTGCATGACAACATCAAGTACAGAACGCCCACTTTTTGGGTGCCTTTCGAGCGGGTCAATCCCAGTATTCAAAACCTTTTCGATGACTTGCCTGTTCTGTGTGCTATCACCGCTCAAGCATCGAAGAAGAAGAGGACTGCCATCGGCATCTGCAACCAAAGGATCTGCACCTTGTGCAATCAGCCAGGCTGCTGTTTCTTCATTTCCTTCGTCAACAGCAGCCTCCAAAAGCGGTGTTCCTGATGCTGTTGTAGTATTTAGATCGTCTAATCCATGCGGAAAGAGTGCTTCAAGTTGTTCTTGGTTCCCGTTAGCAACCAGCAGCCCAAGCCTATCGGGTGTCAATGCACCTTCAAGCTGCTCACCTGCGAGTCCCAGTCTATCAAGCTGTTTGGCAGCTGTGGGGCTAGCAAGGATCAGGTCAAGGGGAGCTTGCCCACCCCCAGCCATAGCAAGGGTAGGGTCCATGCCATTCCTAATGAGTGTGCTAAGGGTCTCAACACTAAAGGTGGCTTCGACATGGCGTATAACAGCGCGTACACCATCAAGAGTACGGGGCAGAACTCCACGAGTGATGAGCTGGCTAATGAGCCTAGGGTCCGCGTCTTCAGGAAGTAGGTCTATCATCGAGACTCGTCCACTTTCAGGAAGATCAATAGTGCTAATGCCTGCTCGGTCCATGAGAGCCAACGCCTTGTCGGTGTCGTCCTCCATTACGGCTTTAGCTAATAGTGTCGTCGTTCCGGATCTAGGCATTTCAGCCAATTCATCCAGAGATACAGAGACACCTCCCAAGGCACCATCCGATGTGCGATGCGCCGTCTGAATGCCACTGACAAGGGAATAGAGCTCGGCGCGCCATCCACCACTATTTGGATCCTGTCCCAAACGTATAAATGGACTAGTTACGATGACTTGTCCTGGCATAGCCCGCTTGGCAACAGGTACTGGGGATGTAGTCACAGGCTGGCTATGATCTTGCTCGTCAAAGAAGTCACTAAGCCAATCGCCGATGGTACCGCTTTGCCCCTCAATGGCAGCTTGTCGCATCAGAAATCGATTGGGGATATCGCGCACCTCTGCTGTCGATAGTGGCCCTGCGGATGCACGGACTTCAGCAAGAGTTGCACGCGTGTCCGGGAAGCGTTTGGTGTATTTCATGAAGCTAGCATCGTCCATTCTGCGCAGGTGATCCAATTTGTCGGAAAGGGTTGTAGCGATAAAGGAGGTGCTGCGAAGGGTCTTTGATGACGCGGAATCTCGTATCCTCTTGCTTGCCTCGTCGGCATCGCTCTTGAGCTTTGCTACATCACCAGATAGGTTGTACGCCTTATATCCGTAGCTTCCCATGTAAAGGAGGCTGATGGCGATCCAGGCAAACTGCTTCTTGTTCTCCGACCACCCCAGCATTGAGGCGTCGAATTCTTCTTTAGCGCGCTCACGAGCATGGACTTCTTTCGATAGCGCCGGGCTTGTGGCGCGCACTGATGCGGAGGGGTGCTCTTGTAGATCGTGGTTAGGAGTTCTGTGCTTCTCCCTCTTAGCAGAGACGCCGCTGGCGCTGCTTACATCACGCAGCTGTGTTCTCAGGGAGCTCAGTTCAGCGCTGAAGGCATTGACAGAGGCTCCCACTTTCTGGTGAGGGGTCTTCTCTGCGGGTAGTATAGCCTCAAACAAACGCCCAAAGAATGAGGTGGGCTGATTGCCTTTGTCATACTCGCGATATTGCTCCGTGATGGCTTTTTCCTGCTCGATGCACAGTGCTTCAAGGCTATCGCATATGTCGACGAGTATTTCACGTCTCTCTTCCCACTTACGGCGCTTCCAAATGTCGGGTGCAGCTTTAATCTGTGCTGAACACTCGGCAAGTTCGGCGTTTAGGGAGCTTACAAGCTCTTCGCTGAAACTATCGATGGCAAAAGCAATATGATTCAGATTCGCTTGAATACGCTCCTCAGTGGCCTTACGCAGCGCCGGGGATTTGAAGTTGCGTGCTTCCAGACCAAGCTCAGCCAAAGTACGCACGTGTTGAGCAACGTTATTTAACGCCTCCGAAGAATAGTCGGTTTTGAGATCAGTAAGCTCTTCCCATTGCGTGTTCAGAGCTAATAGATCTCTATCAAGTCTTTCCTCTATGCCATCTAAAAGTCGATGGGTTGCCAACTTCTTTGCACGTTGTTGAGCCTCGGCTGTGAGCGCTTCTTTGTTTCCTAGGTAGTCGAGGCGTAGTGCCTCTCTGGTGCACAAAGCCTGATCGACTGATATTGGGAAGCTGCGGCGTACACTGTCAAGCCTCGATTGTAGCGAGCGTATCGTAGGTGAGGACGTTTCTTCTGTTTGCAGTAGGCGCAGCTCAGCAACCAACTTCTCAAGCTCTATCTGCCCTGAGTCTCCAAGTGTCGTGCTCTGCTCCAACGAATCTATTCTTTTTGCAATTGAAGCTAAGAGTGGAGAGGAATCCGTTTTGACGATAGTTGAAGCAAGATCAGCATTCAGTGCCTTTTGACTTTCCACCATTTTCTCGGCTTTGGCACAAAGAGTTGCGATCTTAGCTTTCGAAGTCTCAAGGGTCTCCTGCAGCTCTTCTAAACTCTCGATCAGGCCTTGCATGGCTTTTGGATCCGCGTCATTTAAGCGTATAATCGCATCGCTGATGTCATCTATAGCTTCATCGAGTTCAGACTCGAGGGCCTTTAACTCTTCAAGGTAGGCCTCAGCCTGCATAGTGCCCAACGCAAGCCTGCCGAATGCTTCTGTGCTACCTTCTGAAGCATTCTGACGATCTTTCTCCAGATGAGCTTGTATTTCGTTAATCTCAAGTGTGTAGTGCCCTTGTACAGCTTTAACATGTTTTTGAAGGCCAGCACGGCTGTCTTCGATCTTTCCGTATAGCTCGCGCCGCATCTGAGATAGGGAGGCAACCCCTGAAGCATCATCCAAGGCTGCGTCAAGTAGAGGAGTGAGGCTGACAGAAGACAACGTCGCTGACAGGGCACTATCCTCATACATGATGTCCGTGCTAAGGCGCTCTGTGTGATCATTGAGCTTTATTTGTGCAGATGCATTAGCACTGCTCCATTGATCGAAGCTCCGAAGATGACGCAGCTCTTGGGATGCAACATCGACTTTCTGCTCGAGCTCCGCAACTTCGCGTCGCAGTGATAGGACTTCGCTTGTTGTGCCTTCAATACCGTCCGCTTCTAGGTCGCTCGCTAGGGCCCTAAGCTGGCCTTGCATCGCGGTCAGAACCTTCAGTTCCAGGCCAACAGCTCCGCGACACTCAGCCTTTCCCGACGAGCGGTAGGCATTGATGAAATTAGCTTCCTTTACAAGAGAATCCAAATTTCCACGCAAGCGCGTGACGTCGTTACTAAGGCTACGTGCGGAGATTTCACGGTCCGGCACTTCAGCAGGCTCTTGCTCAACAAGCTGCATGCCTAACTGACGAATGCGCGCTTCAGCGGCGTTGACTTTTTCCTGCTGAGGGCTGACCTCTTCGGCCACCTCAAAGTTACGCACTTCCGGTGAAATGCCATCAACGGGAAGTGAAGAGTCTAGTTCATCCATAATAAATTAAACCTATTAATAGAATAGTGTTTATTTTAATTATACTATAAAATTAACTCTATTCCTAGTCATGTAATTATTAATCTATACTATGGTTATATAAGTAGCTAAGGCTGATGTATTTGTGTGTAAAGTGCGCTTTGCGGCATACTTAGTTTCTTCAGAATTGGAGAGTATAATGAGACCCAAAGACGAAACAAACGAGGCGCAGGTCCCCGCAGGCTATCGAAGATTTAGAATGGGAAAACTTGTACGTGATGCCATCCCGTCTATCTTCCAAAGGCAGCAAATACGTGCTTGTGTACGTACGCTCGATGCTACGGAACGTCTACACGCGCTCAAAGCTAAGCTCGTTGAAGAGGCCAATGAAGTGCTTGCTACGGCCTCGCCGGAAGAGTTAACCGAGGAACTATGCGATGTTCTTGAGGTCGTATATGCAATGGCAGACAGTGCCGGAATTGACCTGCAAGATGTCGAAAAACTGCGGTGTCAAAAGAAGGCGGATAATGGAGGATTTGCCTCTGGATTCCATGTCGACTACGTTGACATTCCCAAGGAAAGTCCAAAAATTAAGCGCTTCGAAGCGAAAATCACACAGTACCCAGAGTGCACCCCCAGCGCCTAAGCACTAGGTCCGGCCTAATACTTCCTAAACTCTGTAGAAACTGTCAGAAAATCGTCGCGTGACCTTTTTTTAGGCCCGAAGGGCTGTAACCTGTATAGCCTGGGGTGGAGCCCCAGGAAGGCGTATTAATCTCTGGAGCGCTGTAAGTGCGACACATATTTCGTGTAAATGTGTCGCACTTACAGCACTCAGAGCACGTTTTATGTTTCCCTGGGCTGTACAGGTTGCTGGCCTTTCAGGCCGCCGGAAAATGTGCGAGCTCCTCTGGGATAACGATCATTTCATCACCACCACCAATTTCTTTACACTCTCGATGTGGTTCAAATTTATGTTCCACTTTACCCCACCCTCACGGGTGGGGCTATCATAAGACGGTCCGTTGGGCCTCATGATGGAACTCACTGCGTTCGATTGAGAATATCAAAAGAACCTCAGTTCGAATATTTATTTACAAGTTTTGGGTAATGACAAGGGCAACGCCCTGGGTAAACGTGAAAAACAATTTGCACCCTGAAGGGGTGCGATATGATTAGGGATTGTAATGTCTTGCAACTAG
The DNA here is from genome assembly GCA_021772415.1 of Chlamydiota bacterium. Taxonomy (GTDB): domain Bacteria; phylum Chlamydiota; class Chlamydiia; order Chlamydiales; family JAJFMA01; genus JAJFMA01. The sequence goes on along the minus strand of JAJFMA010000029.1, from coordinate 1,480 downwards.
AAGTAGACCCCTCTCTAAAGTGTTGTGGGAGCTCTTGTTCGGCTATCGTGTCCGTTTCGGTCGCACCCTTTCAGGGTGCAATTATATGATACTCCTCTTCCCAGGGCTGTGCCCTGGGCTATAATATCTGAGCCCGGTGGGCTCTTCGGATGATTGGACGGGGAGAATAGCTGTGCTTTGCCCCTGGACATGTGCTCGGCTAGCTACCTCTTTAAAGAAGACAGCTCACTTCTCACCAAAAACTCATGTAAGGCATACAGAGCGCCGCGCTGGCGCGCTTGAGGGGTGTCATCATCGTAAGGAATATCGAGGAATGATGGAGGATGCTCTTGCAGCATTAAATCATCCAAAAATCCTTCCATTTCGGCTTTGCCTAAGATCTCCTCACCACCGTCTTTAGCACGTTCGAAGGCGTATTCAAGGCGATGTGTCGCGACAATAAGTAGTGTTGCAAGATACATGTTGTGAAATTGCTCAAGATCTTCATCGAGCATAGGCTCTCCAGACTGCTTGCCAAGATAGCTAGCGAACAGCTCTGGCCATCGAGAACGCTCCAACGGCAGTAGGAACTTAATCACATCGGCGTAGGGGTGTCCCCAATCCGCATCATCGAAATCGATGAGTAGGACCTCTGGGGACTTTAGGGAACCTGTGATCAGAGCGTTGCCCCGGTGAAAGTCACCGTGACATAGACAGCTATGTACTTCGAGCCATTCATGGCTCTCCATAAGCATGCTGCCAAGTCTGTCTATTGCCAGCTTGAACTGATGAGGTAGCGCGCATCTGTCTTCCATTGCCTGGGCACGTGAGAAGATGTCGGTATAGGGAATACAAATATCTGTATACCAATGACAAGCTGTGTCACGGCTATAGCTATGAAAGCGCCTAAGCTGACGTAGTGCTTCATGACATGCTAAGGGCGATACAGCATCGTTCTCCCAAGATCGACTCGGGATATAGTCCATCCACAGGGTCTGGGACTCTTCGTCGACCTTAAAAACTCGTGGGCCGGTGTCGGAATCAGCAGCAATCAAAGCTGCTTCGACCATACGAGAGAATTTTATGGAATCTACGCGTTCTTTCTGTGTCCGTACAACATAGCTTTGCCCAGACTCTCTATCCATCTCCAATCTGATGCTGTTGTGCCACCCACCGTTTAGACAGGGGGTGGGGAAGTGAGTGCGGTCCGTAGAGGACGGAATCGCTCCCAAAATCGTAGCGGAGAAAACAAGAGATAGACAAAAGCTAGGCAGATGCATGGGTATATTCTATGCTTGATCCCAAGCGAAAGCAATACCCGCAGCAGTGTGTGGATTGCATATTCGTTGTGTATAATCTTTAGTCCTTGATAGGCTCGTGCCATTACTTTACTCGAGCGGAGAAAAATGGCGATGGCTATCGAGAGCAGCACCTCTATTTTGAACACCATAAAGACTACCTTGGAGCCCTGGTGCTATGACAATAGCACTTGCACGACGGC
>JAJFMA010000280.1 GCA_021772415.1 Chlamydiota bacterium | reverse complement strand
ACAAAAACTAAGATCAGCGCCCAAAGGAGACAAAGGATAGTAACGAATAATGAATCCATAAGCGAGTTGTCTAAGCGATAAAATGAACTTTTGAAGGTAGCATCACGACAGAATAAACTCCAACCCTCTGACACAAATGATCCCCCGCCTAGCGAGCCTCACGTAGCTAAGCTAGCGATGCTAACGGTAGAGACGCAGAGAGATGACTCTAACCTCACTGCCTCTCTGCGCCTCTGCAATAAAAATTTAACACAAGACGACATCCTAAATGCGTAAATGCCCAAGAGTACATGGGACCATACTTGGAAACGCATTCACTACGGATTCATGAAGCGCAGCATGTTGGCGACATGCACCAAGGCTCCGAGGTCCTCGGGCGTTGAGTCCGACGATGAGGCCCCATCTTCAGGAAACGCGCCTGCACTCGAGCTACTGGCAAGTGACGACGAGGACGAAGAAGCGGGAGACTGTGGCGGCACCACTATATCTTCCGGATCCATCGTTTCTGGAAGTAGTGATGTCGCCGTAATGATACGAGAGGAGACGTTGTTTAGAGCAGTAAAATACCCCATCAAGGCCTTGAACTTCTCGGGATTCTTTGCTAGCCACGTATTCCCTTTCACACACTGGTTAAAGAGGGATTTCATTTCCTCACCCAGTCCAGGGTAGGGATTCCGGCTGTAGGTCTGGAGGAAGACTGCAAGCGCAAAGGCACGGTAGGAGTGAGTGGTATAGCCGAAGCCCAAAGCTGCCGATTGCATGCTGGTGATGCATCGGGTCGTCGCCTGCACAATTCTCTTTGGGTTGTGTGGAAATAGGCGCAAGATTTCTTCACCCGTGTGGGCAATGGTCTTTTGAAGCACATTGTAGACCATGCTTTGCCCAAAAGCGTTGGTCAAAGCCTTGATGGTGTTCACGAGCTTGGGAGCCACAATCTTTGCAGGATTCACGGCTGTCTTCCCTCCTGCCAGATCGCACGCTAAGAGATTCGCAGGGCTAGACGCAAGTGCAAACAATATATACTGACCTAGAACCCCCCCGGCGTCTTGAGCCTTGGTGTTTTTCGATTGAAGGAGTTTCACCACTAGTGGGAGGAAGCGATCTATCTCGAGTAACAACTCAGGATTCCGCTTGCATACCTTCAATATGATCTCTGCACTTTCGACAAGAGGCTTCGGCTTCGAAGAGTCCTGTAACACGAACGCATGGTGACGCTCCAGCAGCCTGCATACAGTGTCCATTGCTTTAGTGTTTCGGGCGTTCGCACAAACATGAATAGCATCTTCAAGGTTCTCATGTGTGAGGTCAACTCTCGCTACAGCTGCAGGATTAATCACTTGGGCTATAAGATCGTGAGTCTGACACACATCCTTCCATTGACCTCCTAGTTGCTCTTTCCAATACGGCAGATAAGCGCTGAGATTGCAACCAGGAGCCTGGAGAGCTGATAGTGTGAGCAGATCACTAATCATCGTGTAGATAGCACCTTTCTGAGCTTTTGAAAAGCGCCGCACCCTTAAAACAGCAAATAGTGCTTTCAGCTGTTCATGAACCTCGGCAAAGACTGCAGGAAGCTGATGAGGATAAATTGGACTTAAGCCAAGTAGACTAGAACACCAGTTTGAAACGAGCAGCATTCGCTTGGTAATAACATGTGGGTCATGCGCTACCGCTTCCGGCGGCGGCGCCTTAGGTATAAGGCTACGGACTCCAGCAAATGGATCATGCAGGCCCTCGGTGCGTACAGATAACAGGCTCAACGCACAGGCTACCTTCTCGCACATGTCCTCGTCTCTTTCGATGTTACACTGCAAGACCTCTTGTTCAAGCTGGTGTTGAAAGGCGGCCAATGCCCTGGGGTCGAGACTACGAGCAATACCTCGGCATAAGGGATGAATCAGTAAATAGGTAAAGCGATCCCAGTGGCGGCTTCCTCGTTCTGTGGTAGATCTAAGCTGGCCAATAAGAGTAAGGTAGCCTCTCTTCGCCGATGGACTTTTGGCGACTTCGCAGAGCAATTGGAGGCGCCTGAAATACTCGCCCTCCTGTGCTTGCGTCATATCTGCGCTACAAGATTCCCACACCTTGTTAAAGGCTAACGAGCGCAATATATCTATCCTAGGACCAACGGCGCCATCCAAAACATCCATTAACAGAGAAAAATGCCCAAACATCAACGGGCACTTCATCAGGAACATTTCCAGCTGTGGTAGAATCGTGAACGCAAGCCCACAACGCATATTTTTGCAGCGTTCGATACGACTCAACACAAATGTCACCAGAACTCCCATGATGGCATCCGTATCTGGAGAGCCACTTTGTGTCACTGCATTCAGCATACGTGCCACGCGGGTCATGAGATTTATGAGATTTTGATCACTAGCACTTAAGATTTCCATGATGAGTGTCGCCGCCCCGTATCCAATATAGTCAGGATATAGACTTTCAAAACTCGCTGTCAGCGACTGGAGATGCCGTATATCATCCTTAGCTCTTCGCGACTTTGAGACCATCAAATCCGATGCTACGGAGCCGATGAGAGTAAATGCTTCCCGCAGATTGTCTTTAAAACGCTCAGGGTGAGACAAGACATACATGCCAAAGCTGACGGGCTGCCACAGAGCCAGGTCACACAGTATTCCGATAATTTCAGGAGTTCCGACGCCGAAGGCCACATCTGCGAACTGTCGACGCAGTTCTGGATGTGATCTACGATCCAGCCTATCTTTGACAAGACGCCAAGTTTCCAAGTCAGCGATAGAGTACCCTTCCAACAGCTTCACTGCACGATGAAGCGAAATGCGAGATCTCACAGTTTCCTCTACATAGGGGCGCAATGCATCCGAGGGTACATAGCCTTCGGAGTCGAGTAGTGACAGCAACACTGAACAACGTTGTTGGGGAGGAAGAGCGATGCTATATTGCTCAGCAATCTGCACTACACGGGCAAGTAAATCCGCGTCATCGACATCCTTTAGCAGGCGTGTCAATGTCCTTCCATCCATATTCTTGGGATCTACTAGAGAAGTCTCCAAACTACGCACAAGTAAATCCCAAGATTCTGAAGGCAAAGACTCATATCCTGGAAGTCGCGTGTAGTAGTCTAGGTACTCTTTCGCTGATGCGGCATCCTCCTGGGATAGGAAAATCTGTGCCATGCGTAGAAATAGTGGACCGAGGGCGGGATTTCGGTTCCAGCTGGCATGTGCTTCTATTGTCTCAGCCGCAAGCTGTATACTTCGCTGCCTGGTAGCTACATGATCCATACCTTCACAAAGAGACTCCGTTACCCATTCGACGTCGTCAAGTGCGCTTGCATCCGACTCTAACATCTTTTCAATCCATGCCAAACGCTGTGAAGGATCTGGTATCTCACGGACGTATTCCCGTATGGAACTCCAGTGATTCTTTAGCCAAGTGCTACCAGCACTAGACGCAGACTCAATGGCCTGCAATAGCTGTGGTTGAACCACTCTATGCTGAAACCAGACGTCTAAAAACTGACACACGAGATTTTGGTCTTCGGCCTCCATCGCTTTAGCGAAGAGTGATGCTATCAATGTATCACCAGCATCGCCTGCATCCTTGATAGCCCTGATCACCAAAGGTAGCGAAAGCACAGGCAGCGCATCTTTTATGGTGGCCCGATCCAACACAAGTTCCAGCACAGCAAAATGCTCGTCGCTAGGCAGCATACTCAATAGCGAAATCAGCAGCTGCTGGCCGCTGCGCGAATGCTCTGCAGCATATAAAGAGCAAATCAAAGCAGGATACAGTGCCTTCTTTGAGTCATTATCCAATAGCGCCATCAATGTCTGTAAAATATCCGTCTCTGGAAGAGTTCTTTCACCGAGGTGATTGCGCAAAACCTCGCATGCCTTTGCACACAAAAACTGACGGCGACTCAGATGCCCCTCTTCTACAGAACCTGCTAAGCACCTTAGGTTCTCGAACGAAAACCCTAGAGTTTTCCACTTATCGGTAAGCTTTACCTCCGAAAAGTGCCCCCATAACGTCTCTTGCACCGCTTCGATATTCCGATCATGGAAGTTTACAATTTTCCCTTCTTCCAAAATGGTGAGTATTCCCAATGCTAGCAGCTGCTGATCCCTGACAATCAATCGACGAGCCAACCACGCCCACAGATCCGCTCGGCCTTTACTTCCTGCCACACTACACTCTCGCAATGGCTCGACTACCATATTTGCCACATCCAAAAGCAGGCCGACATCTTCCTCACTTGTACGACTTCGCTTCATCACAGTGATGAGCCGCTCCATCGCCCGTAACTTGCGTTCGGGCCCAAGTGCGCCATTAGCCATCAATTGACCGGCTAGGTTAACAGCTCTTGGCAAGCTATGTGGCAAAATTTGAGACAATAGGTGAACACCTAAATCTGCAGGTGCGCCCCTGCCCTTCCAACAGTGTAGTGCCAATGCACATAGTGATTCATCACCAGACCCTGCCAAATGAAGCAACCATTGATCATTAGGATCTATACTAGAGCAGGCTTGAGCTGCTGCAGAAGATGAACTTGTCGTTGTAGAGCGACGGCCACAATCAGGTAGAGCGATGATTGCGTGCTTCCGTTCCATAAAGCCCCGGTGAACGACTGCATCCATCACTTCATCATCTTCTGTAATCACTTTAGGTATAGAGAGTATCATCTCTTCCGACAGCTGATCTATGGGTAGCACTTGCCCGCACAGCCAGTAGACTAGGTGCCCAAGATAGAAGCCTTGCTCTCCACCAAGCTTTGCAAGCATCCCAGATGCGGAAGCTACATCCCTTAAGTCGATGGACTGCTCTCTAAGTAGCTCAATCACCCCCCCCGACAGCGGTGTTTCACCCCGCATCGAAGGTACCAACAGGCTGCTAAGAGCCCTAACAGATTGATCCCAATGCTGCCACTGATCAGGATGGCACTCGCTGTGGTATTTTTGGATGACACTTAGAGCCTTGCCTGGATTCAGTTCAAGCCTCAGCCAGTCCCCTCTTTGTCCGCCTGCGATCATAAGAAACGGCTTCCGTCCAGGGCCGATATTCAGCCTAACATGAGGTACCCTCTCAGGACTATCCGAATGGAGACACAACGCCACAAACCCCAGAAGCTGAAAAGTAGCCTCTACTACGGGTAGCGGTACGTGCTCCGTACGTAGCGCATCGGCAAGCACCCCCGGCACACTTCGTTGCTCTAGTAACGGAATTGCTTCCTCAAGGTGTTTTGGAGCGCTTGTCCAAAGGGACTCTGCAATTTCGACAAGCCCCTCGGAATGTAGCATTTGACTTAGGTTGAAAAGATAATACACAACGCTATCGGGAGACGATTTTGTGTGCGTGCCAAGGTGCTGCTCTACGCGTCTCAACCATGCTCCATTGGGATCGTAGACGTACTGTAGGTAGCCCCTCACACAGTCAAGCAGATCTTTCTTTTCCTTTGCATCAAGAGAGATTTCTCCTGCCGTCACACCATCAATATGACGCAGAAAAGTGGCCTCATTGGCCGCGTCCAAGTTTACTACTCTCTGTATGCCATGAGCGAAATCCCTTATTCCCGTTACAAGCTCCTCTGGCGAATGTACAAACCTTAGCTGTCCTCCCAGGGGATCGTGCCATACAGCTGTGAGATCGATGGCAAAATCCTTAGTGCGGCGCACTCCTCCATGAGAATGCAGCACCAGCTCTAGAGGAAGCACTTTCCCACAATCGGAGAATGGACAGCTACTATGTTGCGGCCGAGCGTTGGTCTTTAATTCGAGGACATGCAGAACAGTGGTGTCGGTAAAGATCAAGGAGTCCTTACCTACGCACATCACTTTCACAAGGTATGGCAAAGGATTCTCAGATAATGCGGACTCAGGAACACGAGGATACTGCGCGCTCAGAAATGCCAGCACTTTATCTCTAGAAGCCTGATCTCTCAAGAGCATTTCCACCTGAGAACCAATCTGGCTAGCAAAAAAGTCCATCACACGTGTTCGCAACTCCTCAAGCACTGTCTCGGAAACATCGGGATATATCAGCTTCAGGTCCATGTCATTGGGAGGCTGTTGTAGGCTTCTCCGCATTTCGACAGGAAGATCTATCCCTGGAGTCGCCATCTCAAAGAACTCCTCGCCTAGCCATCGAGACGCACCACTTCCTACGAGATGCACGGCTTGAGGTTTTAAGACATCCAGCAGCTCCCGGAGCGAGACCGTAAAGGCGAGGTTTAGCTCTTCAAGATCAAACAACATAGGCTGGTCAAACCAAGGAGCAACGGTATGATGAATGGCATATGGCTGATAGGATGCAGTGTCAACAGACGTGTCCAACAGTCCAGTGGCATCGCAAGTCCCACTTTCGATATCGCTAAGTAGCGACAGCGTTGACTGAGGAAACCACCCCATCACTGACTTATCAATGCGCCATACCGAACTAGTCCCCGGAGATGACGAGCTACAAGCTCGCGATCCAAGATCTACTGGTACTGGCGCAGAAGCTAGATATTTCAACGAGCTCAGCGCATCGAGCGAGGCCCCATTTTCCATAGACGGACCACCCATAAAACAACCTTTTAACACAAAAAGATTAGTTTAGTTAACTAAGCAATTAAAATCAACGCACTTAAAAAAACTAACTAATCATATCTGAAAAATCCCTCTGCAACTCTAATCATTTAATTACACCGACTACACATAGCATATACTGAAAGAAATAGGTAGTTTTATCCCCTACTCAAATACGGGAGAGAAAAGAGTGTAAAGAAATAGGCGTAGTGGGTCATAGCGCTATCACTATATGAGCTAGCGTATATGGTTTGGCGGCCTGAAAGGCCAGCAAGATGTATGGCCCCGGGCGTAGCCCGGGGTAGGCCTAGAAGAGGATTTTGAGCCCTGCAAAGAGTGTAAAGTAATCTCGAGATCGATTGAGAAATCGTTGATTTTTCATGAGGCCCGGAGGGTCGACTTATTGTAGCCCCACCCGGGAGGGTGGGGTAATATCGGGTTATCTATCGAGGCCTGTAAGGCCGACTCATGCTCCACAAATACCTCTGGAGCCATAAGTCGCACTTACAGCGCTCCGGAATTTTCTATGCTTCACCCCACCCTGCCGGGTGGGGCTACAATGAGGCGCCCCTTCGGGTCTCATGAACAATTTATCGTGATATGTATGCCCTTCAGCCATTTTTTTACACACTGGAAGCGCCTAACTACAAGGTCTTAGTGGTTCGCGAAAGTTAATTCGTTAATTTACATCATCTTACGAACAAAAGATCGAAAGTCGAGGCAGAGAAGCTCATCTAAGCAAAAAATACGGATAGACGTCGGTGTCTGGACCGTTCATTTTCTCCTATTTTCTTGTTTATCCTGGTTTTCTTGTTAACAAAAATGAATCTAACACTAACATATATTTATTTATATATATTTACTTTAATTTTAACATTAAATATAATCCTGTTGCATTTAGGCCTTAAGGGAATTGTATGTTAAAACGACTAGCTACTACATCTATACTCATTTCATTAATACAGCTTGTAACTCCTGGTTTGGCTGAAGGGTTTTGGTGGAGCAACTCACCTCCGAGCATTCCCTCCTTCGAGCATATCGTTGACGACGAGGATGACTTTAGTCCAGAAACATCCCTAAGCAATCGCGAGCTCGTCCAGCTTCTGTATGCTCTTAAAGACAGCGAAAATATTTCGGAGTCCGTAGGCAGCTACAATAGTGAGATGCTAGAATCGGCCATTCTTTCCCTTGGTGCAAATCGCAATTGTCATGAATTGTCTTCCATCAGGATCATGGCTAGCGGCAAAGCCCGAGTAGCTGCCAGTCATGTCATGTACAACTCCAATGTGGAAACAGTAGACGCGCTTTTTGAGCAGGCTACGGGACTTCAGCGCCTGTTTCCCAGCAGCTTCCGTTACCAACTTGAGCTAGATGGAGACCTGCAGCGCGCTGTTGAGGACATCGGTGCTGACCTCGACACCTGGATTTCACCCAGTAACGAGCTTACGTGGATTATCGAAATCTACAGACCGTTGTCACTCTATCCCTCTCAAGCGCATTGGATGGCGTCCCGTTGGAAGCAAAACAAAGCAGGGGTCATCACCCCTAGCGGCCGCCGTGCCGAGATATCCTACAGTAACGCGAACAGACTGGCACCAATTGAACAAATTGTGCAGGAGCTAAAAGGCAAGTTCGAAAAAGAAGACAGCACCCTAATCGTCACATTTCACCCGTACCGTTCCGATGTAGAACCGATGTTCGATAACAAGGCTCCCAGAGAATCCAGCATCGAGGACGCAGATAGCGCACCATATCTTCAGCGACTCCTCGATCTCCATCCCGTCAAATCGAACTGGTTAGTGGGCCACCAGCATAAAGTACTCCTTCATGTCCTTGGCGATGCTTTCGGCAAAGACAGCGATTTAGAAGGTGCGCCTGGGGCTCTGATTTGGGAGCATGTGTTAGATCAGATTTCCACGATGTTGAAAATTCGATCTATGGTCGACACCCAAGGACACATTATTCCAAAAGAAGAACTACTCAGACTCTCTAAGGAGATTGAGACTGGAATCACCGTACGGAAAGGGCTTGATAGCAAGTCACTCCGCACCTTTCACCGCTCCTATAGAGACGCGATTAACAACATGCAGCAAGACGGATCAGTTGCCATACCGTTTGGCTGGGACGAACATGCAATGACATTAGAGATTAAGCGAGACGCTGCTAACAGCTACAGTGTGCGCATCTACAACACTGGGGATGGAATTGCCATGCATCCCCGTCTCAAGGATGCCATAGAGCGCACCTTGGTGCCCTTTGTTGAATTTCCTGATGTAGACCCAAATGCTCTACTGCAAGCTCCCGTTTTACAAAATCTAATAGACCTTCAAGGGGCCCCACCATCTGCACGTAAATGGGGTCCGACTGACGTATATGCTCCCATTGCTAGAGCTCTAAACAGGGCTCCCTCACACCTAGTCATCCCAGTGGACCGACTCATAGCCCCGCAAGCGTCGGGAACCTGTGCCTATCAGTCGATTTTAGCCTGGTTTTCTCAACGCATGAACAGCTCGAAATCCTTCCGACGCCTTACTTGGGAGCTACAGCTAAAAACGCTGTGGGACTACTACCAAATTCAGAATAAGATAGGCTGGAGCGAAGAGTTGCCCAGGCGCCTATTTGACAAAAGCCTGACTCTGTTTTCCAACAACACTCTACAGCTCTACAAAGAGTCGTTGTTGACCGACGATGAGCTCATGTTCGTCAAAAGTCGAATATCCGAAATGAAAGACGACTGGCAAAACGGCTATAATCAGCACTACCTACGGGATCAAGCCAAGCGTGACATTCTCCCTGAGCTAGTGCGTTCAAGACATCGACCTCAGCAGCTTACCCGCGAACAGTATGTAGACACCATCTGGGCCGGCCTTCCAGAAAAAACTCCTACTCCTAAGAGCTACTCACCTAAACTCGAATATATCAACACAGACGCATGGCCACCCTCGCCCCATGCTCTTGCAGACGCCTTAGAGCACATAGTCGACGAAATCAACATCGCGAATCAACAGAAGAACTACCGCACTGTACAGACAGCAATTGTCAACATCTCGGCGGCACTGCCTTTAGGCAACGACGCCTTAAGCTACTGGCAACAGTTACACGCGTCCGACGCTGAGCGATGCTTGGAATCCTTAGCGAAGCTTAGTGTCGCCTTTCTTCAGAGTCACCTCATCGCTGCACCGATCGATCACACACAGAGTGCTGCCTTGTCTGCTATACACTACTTAGCACAGGCGAAATTGTTAACTATCGCTAACATCATTGCTCAACTACATCCCGATGCCTTTGGCGGCAGCTTTCCTGTCATCAAAACGACGAAGCTTCTTACGATCCTCGACAGCAGCTCTTCGCTCCTACAAATTGAGAATCCTTTATGGGATAAGCAGGCTGCGTTACTCCGAGAGTACTATTTGAACGAGGCTCAAGGACCTGTTGAAGACTTCTTTAGCTTCCAACTGCACAATGCTGGTTCAACTACAAGCCACCTCATGTGGTTCCATAAGTGGTGGCGTACTGTGCCAGAAGATGACAGCAAACTAAGCCAACACCATGGCGATGTAGAGTGGGTCAAGAGGTGGATGCAAACCGAAGAAGCGATAGAGGCTATCACTGCCCGCTACCCCGACATCCTTGCTGAAGAGATCAACTACCAGGCCATCTTTTTAATGACGGACCAAAAATGGGCCTATGATTGGAAGAAGGAATACCATTTAAAAGGTACGGACGCTAGACCTTTTCAAGAGGCAAATTGCAAACTCGACAACGCGATATTTAGCAAAAGTGGACGCGTTGATTTTCTCCCCAAAGCATTTATATCGCTGCGAGATATCGCCTTCGTCACCGACTATCTTTTGACAGGACGCCTCGCCAGTGACGCAGTAAGCTCTCTCGAGCTCGACTTCGACAAAGGTATCGAATACCCCGCTTTACGAAGGAAGGACTACAGCGTTAACTTGGTGCCTCAGCACACCTGGGAGTTGGGCTATTCGCTATTTGGCACACCATCATTTCAAAGACCGCGCGATGCACCCTCCAAGTACACAGACTACCCCGAGACTGACGAAATGGTGTGCGGAAAAGGGATATGTCCCCACGATCACCTCTCACGCTACAAACATAAGATCCGCGACGACGGCTTGCGTAAATTCTTCGAAAGCGAAGATCACTGGCGGCAGCGATTTGCTGAAAACAATCTGATGCGTCGATACAACTATGATGCTCACGAGGTCATGCAAGAGGGACTACGTCTAAGCAGCGATCCACACATGCAGATTCGAGCAACCCTTGGACTCTTCAACCAACACCCTAGATTAGCAGCTATTCCAGCGTATCGAGATCTGCTCACTGCTCTACTGCTCGACCGACAAATCCTAGCGCAAGAATATTTGCGACATCCAGATGACGCTCAAGCTCTAACGGAAGAGCTCGCCGCCTTCTGCCAAAGCCAGCACGACACCGCTGAGCGTCAGGGGGATCTCATTGGATCCGTCTTTTACTTGAACCTAAGCAGCCTATTAAATGCCTATCAGAATTTCCTAGCTGATGAGTACCTTGAGCAATTAGGACACTTGCACGACAGCGCAGAGCGTCAAGGGAATTCCATAGGATCCGTCTTCTACCATATCCTGAACAGCCTCATAAACACCTACCAGAATTTCCTCGCTGATGAGTACCCAGAGCAATTAGGACACTTGCACAGTGTCAACGCATGGATAGATAGTAGATCCAAGCTAAAGGCCATGTTAGAGAACAGCTCTCTGTCAGCAAGCGAACGAGCCCTAGTCGCACGCGATCTTGTGCGCACCTACCGTATCAAACCTGAGCTTTCTAACAGCGATGTGAGTACCCTTGTTGTAGCCCAAGCTATCCACCAAGCAGCCAAACTTCCAGACGGAACCTATGAATACGGCGCCCACGACGAAACCTTCACTATTCTAAGGAACCTCGTCCCACAAATGCAGGTAGTGCTAGAAACCGATAAAGAAACTGTCTTAAATACCATCTTTAAAACACTTTATCCCAATCACCCTAGCGTATCCTGGGACGACGACTCCGTATTCCCTTTTTACACCGGACATTTTGACGAGCACGAAGTGATCATCAACATCCTCAATGGCTACGTTTGGTGTGGCGGCGAGCTCGTAGAACTTCCTGCTCATATTTCGACCAACGCTCTTTTTACCACTCACATTAAGAGTACCGCGCAGTCCCTCGTGACGCTAGTAGGCGATGGGGTGTATGAGTTCGCAGACAAGGAAGCTAATCTCTTTCGCATCTTCTCCAAAGAAGATTGTATTGCTCGGAGCGCAGACGTAGATTCCTGTAACCTAAAACACGCATTAGTCGTACACAGGTTCATAGAAGGGCGCTGGTATGAGCTTCTCCCACCTGAAATTCTGTCAATGGATGCAGGCGTCACCATCAAAAATTCGTCTCACCTAGAAGAAGACACCTTACGCAACTTATGGCTTGGACTGTCCGGAGGATCGGCGCAACGAGAAACATTCACGCAGTGGGCACCGACGATGTTTCACCACGTTTGGTTACGCCAAGACTCGAAAGAACTATTGCTCACAGACCCCACAACACGCAATCCTGTGTACACGGCCGAAGCCTCCAATTTCTCAGCATACCCCAATTTGATCGAAGTATCGTCCATTAAGCCGTACCGCGACAACTCCACGCTCAGCCTACACCGATTGGACACTACACAAGACCACACTACATTCATGGATAGCGACACTCTTGGCTGGATAGGACGTATTGAGTACCCACAGTATAGCTCGGTGTGGGTAAACGAAAGCAGCTCTATCGCTGAGCTCATCGAGATCCCTCGCTTGGGACTAGAATTCACTGCCACCTATGATGTAAACGGAGGCTTCAGGTACAAATGCAGCCGCTTTCCAGGCTATTACCTGGCCGACGGCCAAAATTTGCCACAGCTCGAAACCTTCTCACAGTATCTTGTACTTGAGACCGACAGCAGCCACACCGCACTTGATAAGCTCATTGTGATGCCGAGAATTCGACCCGTTAGGCTCCCTGTAAGTAATCTAGACACTCACGCATTACCAGGGCTGAAAGATCCCCCAACGAAACTCGTACCGAGTGCTTCCATCGATATTCTTACCTACAGCATCGACTCTGTAACCGGAGCTCTAGTGCCCCACTCAGACGCTGGCCGCTATTTTCTTGCGTTAGCGATGCTTTGGGAACACCGCTACGACCAAGCCATTGAACTTCTTCGCGGTCATGAGGAACATATGGGTCCTTTGGGTGACGACGCAGTAGAGGTGTTACTATGGATCATTGACTCGATAGAGAACCCCCAACGCGCTCAGATACCTGCTACTCTCGTTAACGCAGACCCACGAGCTTTTGCTGTCGTGGAGCAGGCCTATTTTATTGTAGCTCGAGATGAGCTCTTCCACGACAGCTCCGATAGATTTGATTCCAAAGGCTATCGCGACCTAAAAGATAGCCTTGCGAAGTTCCAGAGCATGATCCCATCACGACTCTCGTCTACAGACTCACAGAAGGCGTTAATCGAGGCCTTCCGTGACTCCATTGCGCGTGATGACAGCAGCAGACGCACTGTATCAAGCGAGGAATATTTAGCTCCCAAAGTCAGCAGACTACAATTCGATAATCTAATGCAGTTTGGCTTCAGCATCCGACGCGACGTTCTGTACAGCAAAGATATACCGTATACCCTACGCAGTACACTGTTCAAACATTTCCAAGACATGTACCGCATTAGCAAAGGTGCTGCTACACCTACACAGATATCCGACACTCTATTCAACGCCTTTAGTGTCTATCACGATGTGCTAACTGGAAGTGTTTTCGATCTCAGGAACTACGGAACAATATTATCCAGCGTTTTTAGTGCACTTACGTCCGACACAACACTAACAGACATCACTCAGGACCTACTAGACACAGAATCTACCTATCAAGAAACTCTTATCCAGTCCTACCGATTGGCACTGCAAATGATCGAACACGTGGGCGATAAAACCCAAGCCGCCGTAGCACGGCTTCTGCGGATCATTGACCGCTACCCAGATATGTTTCCAAGCGCTGACGAGACAGACAAATACTTCACCCAGGTTCTTGACCCTAAATGGAATTCCGATGAAGAGAAGGAAGCTGTAGAGTTTCTGTTGGAGAGAATCGCCAGCACAGCGGATACCCTTGCCACAAAGTTCGAGATGGAAGAGGAGCAAACCTTCACCCCTGATACGCAAAAGGTCACCGCAACGATAGAAGGCCGTCTGGAACATATGTACACTGTCGACATGCCTCAGATACAACGTCCAGACGCTTGTCCTTTGTCCAACAATTACTCCATCCTGAATCGAGCTCTCTTCCGCAATCTTTCCGACATCATCGAGGTTGTAGAGTCACCCAACGATGAATCTCGTTATGGCTCGGAGCTCGCTCGCATCTTCGACGTCGCAACTGAAGACAGTTTTGTTTCCTCCCGTTTCAAGGAGCTTAGCTCCTCGGTGTCAGACTATTTAAGCACTTCAAGTGCTAAACGCGAATACCGTCTACGTGATGAAGAGAAGCTCGTCAAACACCTCAATTTAGTCAAAGTGTTAGAGGCCCAAGCGCGTGAAGACCACGAAGTCACACTGAAACACATAATGGAACTGGCTACAACACAATCGAGGAATTTTTTGCTGAGAAGCTACGAAGGTTTGGAACAAGCCTCTGGGCTAACAAGATCTGCGAGCTTGGACGACTTGATTTTTGCGTACACCACTCAAGACCTCAACGCCTTCTCTGAACTAAATCCTAACATCGACGCAGAGACGGCCTTCGATCTGGTGGAGATGCTACAAATATACCTGGCTCAATCCACTAGGCAACAATACTATAATAGAATTCTACGTGTGGGTGAAGCGCTAACGAGGGCCCTTGGTAACGAAGCTGATATTGAAACAATACAGCTGCACTTGGAGAATCTCTACAAATCAAGTACGGCGCTCCGTCACTACGATCCTGTAGACCATCCCCAGTACATGGTATTTGAGTACTACATGGATATTCTACTGAGAAAGGAGCAGGTCGCCAATCTAGATAGGCTTGCTATTGAACAAGGGGATGTCTGCCAGGTCGGAGCCGTTCTCGAAAGTGTCATGGGGTCTGGAAAGACCACAGTCCTTCTACCTCTATTAGCCTATATGGTAGTGAAGTCCGAGCATGTCCCACTCCTGATCATGCCTCAAGAGCTTGTTCCTTCGCTTTCTAGGGAACTTGAAAAGCGCATTGGTAAAGTATTTCACTACCCCATCGATGTTCTAGATATCACCAGAGCCTGGCCTCACTCGACCGAAAACGTTCGTACACTGCGAGAGCGTATTGTGGGAGCAAAAGACGCAAAGCGCGTACTAGTGATGTCCCACAGCAGCTTTCAAAGCATGTGGCTGCACTTTGTCAGTGCCCTCGCTGATGCTAGTGATGGTCACCGAAAAGCCATAGATGAGCTGAGCTACTACCGCGACATCTTCACGTTCCTGAAACACGAAGCACACGTAATCATCGATGAGCTCGACACGGTCTTCGACGTGCAGCGCTCCTACCACTTCGCGAAGGGAGACCCAACATCCATTCACCCACATGTTTTGGATGCCACAACGGAGCTCTATCGCCTGCTTGCGACGGATGCTGAACTACAGCAAGTCGTCGCCTTGCCATTTGCTCAAGATAGCATCGACGGACACGCCTTCACCCCTGACCATTATTTCGCCCACGTACGCCCGTTGCTTGCAGAGAAACTCGTTAGTAGAGAAGCCTTCATAGAAGATTTAAACTATCAGAGCTTTCTAAGGCACCTGTCCCCGAAACAAACGGAAGACCTCAACAAATACCTATTGGACGAAGAAGAGCGCTTCGCTATCCCTGACATCGCAGCCTTAAATGGTACGGAAATAAAAAATTTCATCAGCGTCCTGAAGGAACAGCTCACCCGCTTACTGCCATTGACCATAGGCAAGCAACTCTATACCCACTACGGTCCACGAAGCTCCGATGAAATGTCTAGTTCTCGTTTTGACTACGCTATCCCCTACCACTTAGGCAGGCCTTCTCACCAGTCACTGTTCGGGACAGACTTGGAAACAACAAACTACACACTTCAGATGCTCCTTGAAAAGGGCTTAAGTGAAGAAATCGTCGACATCAAACTGCGTATTTTGCAGGGCCAGGTTAAAGCCGAGATGAATGACATGGACGTCGACGAAGAGGTTCCGTCTTTAGAAGAGTTCTACGAGCTTTCCGGAGGCACTCTGACGGCTTTGGACCTAAATCGTCTGACACCAAGCGTTGTAGAGACGGTCTGTGAGCATGTCAATAGCCGCAAAGAACTGCAATTGCGTCTCATACGCGAGATGATACTACCCAAAATCCCGACGTTCACCCGAGAATTGAACAGCACTGCCCAAACATATGGAGTGTTATTTGACTCCATCCAGGGTTTCTCTGGAACGCTATGGAATATCCCTACATACCCTAGCGTCTTCGATGCCAAGTACCCCTCTGACACACGTCCCAGAACACTGGACATCCTGTGGAGTCATAGCCCCCACAGCGTTGGAGTCATCGCAAGTGCAGACCTTAGGCAGACAGTATATGATCGTGTCAATGCGCTATTCGACAACGCCACCATACCGGCGAGTTCCCTCATAGACACATCAGGTATCTTCCGAGATGTCGTAAATGAAGACGTTGCTCGTGCAATGCTGGAACGGGCTAATCACAGCGAAGACCCCTGGTTGGGTGTTATCTTCTACAATGAAGCAGGGCTGCCGGAGGTGATTCAGCAGGGCCTTCCTGACCCGGTACTTCTTTCGGAATGCCAGCTCTCGCCAGAACAACTTGTCGCATACTGGGATCAGCAGCACACCACAGGAGCTGACCTCAAAGTCGGCGCAGACGCCGTCGCCATCGTCACTGTAGGTAGGCACACCATCATGCGTGACCTACTGCAGTCGGTTTGGCGCCTGCGCCAACTACACCGTCAACAACGTGTGGTATTTGTCGCCGCCGAAGAAGACGCCGATGCAATCACAGAGGTATTAGGTAAATTGCACCACGATGTGTCATCGGACTCTATGAGTTTAGAATACATTCTCGTGTATTGCGAGTACCAACAGATCTTGCAACAGGGCAAACAAAATGCTCGTGCACTACCTCACAAGTTACACGGCCTGATGATAAACCTTGCCCTCCCAACACTACTGGATCAGGAAGTCAACTCACACGAGCAACTCCTGAGTCTATACGACTCCGTGCGTCATTTGTTTGAAACAGAACACAGTCAAGAACCTCACCAACTGTATGGACAAAGCCACAGCTTACTAGCATCAGAAGACCTCGTTTATCAGCAGCTCGAGTCCTGGCTAATGCATCCTCTACTAACAGGAGCCGGATCAATGGCCATACCCAGTGAAAGAATAGATGCCATCCGAACAGAAATGCAGAACACTGTACAAGCCCTACTGCCACAGCTCCCTGATTTCATCGAGTCTCCACAGTCATACGAAAACGAAGTCTCTATGGATCTCAACACCAACATGGAGCAACAACAGGAGAAGGAACAAGAGCAAGAACAAGAGCAGGAGACCTTCCGCACACATTGGTATGGCAATCCGATATGGGGGGCCAGACCCCGAATTACATGGCATCCGATAACAAACCGTGACACGATAGAGCTGTCTCAAATCCCCGCAGGCGACGTCAAGGAACTTAGTGATTGCGATCGCGAGAGCACACTCATCGATTGCCCAGATCAACCAGTAGCAGGCCTCAAAGATCTGCTTCACGAAGATCCATATAGCCATACGGATAAGCTCATGCCCGCAATATCGACTAGGATACTCACCTCGATCAACTTCGTACAAATGTTCGATCCTGGCAGCAAGGATGTGGCCTACTATAGTCACTTTAGGAGCCGCCAAAAACAGATTTCGCATCTTCTTATACTCTCAGACACCGACGGCAAAGATTTTGACATTGTGTTAATCGATACTGACGATGCCGTGTGGTGGGATAGTGAAATCATACGCCTGCGCCGCCAGCAGTCGAAAGTGAAAGAATCCGAGAGACGCCAGGTTGCACTGTATCAACTCGACACAGGCATCTATAGACGCCTCAATCAGGACTGGGACTTTAATCCTCTGCTGGATAATCCCGAATTCAAAAATGCGATGGTCCAAATAAAGTTCCTTGGAGGGCGTGTACGCTATTCAAAAAACGAGCTCAGCGCACTGCGAGATTGGTTAGAAGCGTTTGATATCGATGAGATCCACGAGTGGTGGCAAGAAGAGCGACTCAGGGAGCTAGAGCGTACCCAAGAAGAAGTTCCTAATAGTGCCATGGACCGCCTGTTCCGAGAACTCAAGAACGCCAAACGAGCAGCATAAGGAGTGTCAGCAGTATAGAAAGTGTCCTCCCAGCGGTCAATTGTTCTCAACAACAAACCCGTCCTGAGG
>JAJFMA010000279.1 GCA_021772415.1 Chlamydiota bacterium | reverse complement strand
GTGAGAGCAATGACTATCGATCCAATGAGAGCAAATGTTTTGGTGAACGCTAAAGGTTTGAAGAGCTTGCCCTCGGCGGCTTGCATGGCAAAGACGGGAAGAAAGCTCACCACTGTTGTCAGTATTGCTGTAAACACAGAGCTCGCTACTTCACGGCTGCCATTCCAAATGGCAACTAATCGGGATTGCTTATCTTGGTTATTGGTGCTAGGCAGGTTCAGATGTCGCAAAATATTCTCGCATACGACGACTCCAGCATCGACCATTGTACCGATCGCGATAGCAATTCCAGAAAGAGAGACAATATTGGCATCGATTCCGAACACTTTCATCAAAATGAAGCACGCAAGTATGGCAAGTGGGACGGTGCTAGATATCAGTAACGAACTTCCAAGATGTCGCAGTAGTGTGAGCGTCACGATTACGGCGATAGTCACTTCAAGTATGAGGGCATGATTGAGAGTCTCGAGTGTTTCCTCAATCAATGTACTTCTGTCGTAGAATGGAATAATCTGGACTTGGCTTACGGTGCCATCGGCGAGCTTCTTTTGTGGCAGTGTCGGAGCTATTTCAGCAATTTTTTCTTTGAGGTTTTGGATGGACTCCAAAGGGTTAAAACCGTAGCGTACAACAGCAACCCCACCGACAGCTTCGGCACCTCCCTTATTGAGAGCTCCTCTGCGTAGTCCGGGCCCCAAGACAACAGAGGCTATATCTTTTAGGAAGACTGGGCTTTCGCCCTTAATAGCGACAACAGTTTGCTCCAGATCATCGATAGATTTGATTAAGCCAACACCGCGGATGACATACTCGACGCGATTTACTTCCATCGTGCGTGCTCCCACATCGATATTGGAAGCTTGTACTGCTTTCATGACGTCTTGAAGGGTAATGTCAAAGGCGCGTAGTGCGTCGGGATCGACGTCTACTTGGTATTCTTTTACAAAGCCACCAACAGAAGCAACTTCGCTGATCCCACGTGCAGATAGCAAGGCGTATCTTACAGTCCAGTCTTGGATCGTGCGAAGTTCATCGAGATCCCATCCTCCTGTAGGATTGCCTTTGCTGTCACGTCCCTCTAGAGTGTACCAGTAAACTTGTCCGAGTGCCGTGGCATCAGGCCCTAGGGAGGGCTGAACTTGTGGTGGCAAGGTGTTGGATGGAAGGCTATTGAGCTTTTCGAGAATACGTGATCGCGACCAGTAGAAATCGATGTTTTCATCGAAGATGACATAGATTGAACTAAACCCAAACATGGAGAAGGCGCGGATTGTTTTGACCCCCGGTAGCCCTAAAAGGGTAGATGATAGAGGGTAGGTGATCTGGTCTTCGACATCTTGAGGAGAGCGGCCCGCCCATGGGGTGAATATGACCTGATGATTCTCTCCAATATCTGGAATGGCATCTACAGGAACAGGGTCACGGGGAAGAATGGTGGTGGACCAATCAAATGGAGCCACCATGATCCCTCCAAGAATCACGGTAATGGCTAGTAGCCAAACAAGCAGTTGGTTGTGTAGGCAATACCAAAGGAGCTTGTCAATCATGCCCTTTGAGGACTCTGTGGACGTGTTGTCCGAATGTGGATGGTTTTTATTATCCATCTTAGTGTTGATGTCCTGTCATGGGTTTTTTGCCGCCTTCTGGTGACATCATGCTCGGTTTTCCTGATATCTGTGCCGAGCTATCGATTTTAAAATTCCCGTGGGTCACTATTAACTCACCTTCGCGTAGCCCATCGTAGACAACGTAGAAGTCGCCCGCTTTAGGACCTAGGACTATTTCTCGCAATGAATAGACACCGGGAACATCGGGATCCTGGACATACACGACAGCTCGAGTTCCGGTGATTAAAGGAGCCGATTCCGGAATGACGAGAGGAATAGCCCCATCGACACTATGTGCTTCGGCGCTCACAATCCCTGTGACATACATTCCTGGTTGCAGATTTCCAGAGCTGTTGTCAGCATTGACACGGACTGTTGTGGTGCGTGTTTGGGTGTTCATAAACGGATCGATAAAATCGATTATTCCGCGCAGAGTCTTGCCAGGACGTGCTTTGGTAGTGTAGGTGATAGGCTGACCTTCTCTAAGCCAAATAAGATCGTTTTCGTACGCTTGAAAACGTATCCACAGCTTGGAGAGATCTGCGATGGTATAGATAGTCGTGTCTTCTTTGACATAGTGACCTTCATTGATGTGCTTGTTGATGACGATTCCACCGACTGGGGCGTGGATGGTCATGATGGATTGCACTTTTTTGGATTGTTCGATGCTATCAATTTGGGTTTCTGTGATTCCCCAAAGACGGAGCTTGGTACGTGTCGCTTCTAGGTTGTTTACTGTTTGCTGCAGCAGGATTGAATTGCTTTGTCCTTCGAGCTTAGCTACAGCTTCCGAAAACTGGATAAGTTCTTGTTGCGCTGTGATTAGCTGCGGACTGTAGAACTCGGCGATGGGGTCCCCTGCAAAAACCTCTGCACCGGTGAAATTTACATGTAGGCGCTCCACGCGTCCTGGAACCCAAACGTGGATGTGTTGGACGAGTGCTTCGTTGTAGTCTACGGTTCCATACAACCGCACTTTTTTTTCCGCTTGACGACGTTCGACTGGTGTTACCTGTATTTGTGCCAGAGCACGAGCAGCAGGGTCCAAGATAATGGCGTTCACATCTAAGTTCATAGCTTTGTGCTGGTCGTGAAGCATGGGTTGGTCATTATGAGGAGACTGTTCGTCTTTAGGAATAGTTGCATAAATCCAGCAGTATAGGGCCCAAATGGCTAAACTTAGCAAAATAGCCGCTCCTACAACTTGAGCGACTGTGGTAAGTTTAGAACGCGGTGTCCAGGTCATGGTGATACCCTCTTATAGAACCTAATAGGCGTTGCCGAATAGTGCGCTGATACGGACCTGTTGCTTCGCGGCCTGTACTTTGGCTTTCTCGTATTCGAGTTTAAAATAGAGCAGCATGCGCTCGCTTTGAAGGAGCCTCTCGAAATCCTGACTCCCGCTTTCATAGGCTTCTTGAATGATGCCAAGAGCCTGTTCGGCCTCGGGAATGAGCGTTTCAAGGTAGAGCTGAACTTGACGTTGACTGTTGGAGAGCATCGCTTCAGCATTGGCGAGTTCTGCTTCTACCGTGTATTCCTGTTGGGCGAGGTGGCGTTCGGTTACGAGTACGTTTTGTGCCGCCTCTCGTTCTTTTGCTGAGTAAGCGTTTCTCCAGATGGGAACGTTAATTGATATAGTAGCACTTAGTGGATCCTTGCCGTTGTCTTTTGTGTTGGCGATGGCACGTCCCGTGTTGATCCAATTAACCCCTAAAGTTACGTCTGGATAGCGATCTTGGTGGACGAGGTGCTGAAGATTGGCATTTCTTTGCACTTCGAGGCACAGGTAGGCGAGGTTCGGGTTTACTTCCAATAGGTTGACGGAGTCTATGCTATGAACGCGGCTTTCGATGTCAGAGAATAGATTTGCGGGTACCACAACCTTACATGGGGAGGCTCTGTTTAGGATTGCGTTGACGTGCGCTGTTGTCGCGATTTCTGTTTGTTCGAGGCTCAATAGGTCATCACGGAGCTTATTGATCTCAATTTGTGCTTGCAAGCTATCGGCCGCCGATCCTCCTACAGAAACTTTTCTTCTCGCTACTGTCTCAAGGATTTCGACGAGAGTAATGTTATCGCGTGTGATCGTCTGCGTCTCTCGGATTAGATAAAGATCCAGTAGTGCACTCTGTAGTTTTTCGGCTACGCGAATGGATGCGATATTTAGGGCCTGCTCAGCTAAGAGAGAGTCGCGGACAGCTACCGATCTGCGTAGGCGCAGTTTGTCCCACCACGGGATCATTTGGCTGGCGCTTATACGCTGACGCTGAGGACCTACCCGCGTCTCCACCTGCTGGATGAAGTGGCCGAAAGTGAGCTTTGGATCGGGTAAAGTATCTGCATAAGAGATTTTCGCTATCGTAGACTTCCATTTCCGAAAGGCTGCTCCTACTTCTGCACTGTTTTGCAGGGCTTCGCTGATAAGCTGTTGGCTAGAAACCGCTTCTGTATGGTGTTTGCATGCGTTACGAGGGATAGGCTGACCGCATTCCATAGCCACGCAATATGCAGGTACTAGCCACATACAAATCCATAGGGACTTGCAGGAAATGATCGACGGCATAAGTAGAGCCTATTTGGAGTTTATCGGCACGTCTGCTCTTATCGACTGTAGAGCATAGGAATTAAAAAATAAATACGAGGCATGGATTGCCCGTGGCGTTGGTGCATTGTGATAGAGCCTCTTGCCTTGATTTTGACAAAGGCTTTGTTCCTTGTTCATTTTTGCCACTAAGAACGACATTTCGAAGTTCGTACTTCGGGTGGTTCGCTCAGCGCGAAATGGAGGAAATGTAGTTTTCTGGGTTCAGCACCTACTGGAGAAACTTTAGCGTGAAGTTGTGAAGGCCTGCAAAGAGTCCTGTGTAGATCGCTCCACATATTGCTCCGTCAAACAACCCACATAGAGCACCCGCTAAGCTGGCTTCTAGGCCCGGGTTCATGGAGAGTGGTCGATGTAATAATGTTTGGGTATAAAGTTGTGCAGGTTTGGATTACCTGGGAGGATCGCCAGTGTCACATCATAGAAATAGTAAAGAGACTGAGAATCATTCGTCTCCAACGGGTTGTCATGGACATGGGGGAGACCACCACTCCCATATGGGTATGGTAAAAGACTTCAAGCAACGCTTTTTCGTGGCAATCTTTCTTACGTTGCCTGTTTTACTGCTGTCTCCTCTCGTTCAACAAATTCTAGGGCTGGAGGATGTTTTATCATTTCCTCGTGATGGATACGTTCTTCTTGGCTTGGCGTCCATCGTGTTCTTCTATGGAGGTTGGCCGTTTCTTAAGGGGTTAGTTTTGGAAGTTAGTTCCAAAACTCCGGGGATGATGACCTTGATTGGTCTCGCGATCACTGTTGCATACGTGTATAGCGCCGCGATCATCTTCGGTGTGCCAGGAAAAACGTTTTTTTGGGAACTGTGCACGTTGATCGACATTATGCTTTTGGGTCACTGGATAGAAATGAGATCCGTCATGGGAGCGGGTCGGGCTCTTCAGGAGTTGGCGAGGCTAATGCCGTCGGATGCTCACCTGGTGACTGAAGATGGTAGCATCAAGGACGTGCCCATTGAAACACTATCTTCTGGTGATGTGCTGCTAGTGAAGCCAGGAGAGAAAATTCCCGCCGACGGTGTCGTTTGCAAGGGCTCCACGAGCTTGAACGAGTCGATGCTTACGGGCGAATCTCTCCCGCAGCCCAAAGAAGAAGGGTCCGAGGTTATTGGTGGATCGGTGAACGGTGAAGGTTCTATCACCATAATGGTGAAAACGACGGGTAAAGGATCGTTCATAAATCAAGTTATAGAGTTGGTTAAGCAAGCTCAGCAGAGTAAATCTAAAACACAGGACCTTGCTAATCGTGCTGCGTTATGGCTAACAATTGTTGCTTTGACTAGTGGTGCTCTTACACTCGCTTTCTGGTTGCTATTTTCAAACATGAGCGCCGCCTTTGCAGTTGAACGCATGGTGACGGTGATGGTGATTACATGTCCCCATGCGCTGGGGCTAGCTGTTCCTTTAGTGGTTGCCGTATCCACATCGATAGCCGCAGCCAATGGTCTTTTGATCAGGAATCGTAGTGCATTTGAGGCTGCCCGGAATGTAGATGCCATTGTCTTTGATAAAACGGGTACGCTTACCGAGGGCAAGTTTGGTGTAACTGACGTTCTGATCTTTCGCCAGAATGGTATGACAAGAGATCAACTTCTTTATTTTGCTGCGTCGGTGGAGGCACATTCAGAGCACCCAATTGCCAAAGGGATTGTGCATTCAGTAGAACAATCGGGG
Source organism: Chlamydiota bacterium (assembly GCA_021772415.1). Lineage (GTDB taxonomy): Bacteria > Chlamydiota > Chlamydiia > Chlamydiales > JAJFMA01 > JAJFMA01. Next base: position 22,851 of record JAJFMA010000279.1, on the reverse strand, counting down.
GAGGTAGAGAATTTCGTGGCCATTCCTGGTAAGGGTGCGGTTGGACATGTTGACGGACGAGAAGTCCATGTTGTAAGTCCTGGCTATCTTAAGGAGCAGAAAATCGAAATTGACGATCCACATATTGAGCAGCTTTATTCTCAAGGTAAAACTGTGATTTTTGTACTCGTTGACAATGTGCTCGAAGGTGCTATTGCTCTTGCCGATATCATCCGTTTGGAATCAAAGGAAGCAATCAGACGGCTACAGGCAATGGGAAAACGTTGCTTTATGCTTACGGGAGATAAAAAAGAAGTTGCCGCATGGGTGGCGGCTGATATTGGACTCGACGAGTATATTGCCGAAGTCTTGCCTCAAGAGAAGACTGCTAAGATTAAAGAAGTTCAGGAGCGAGGACTTACAGTGGCGATGACTGGGGACGGTGTTAATGATGCTCCAGCCCTTGCTCAAGCAGATGTTGGAATTGCTGTGGGTGCAGGCACCGATGTGGCCGTTGAGACTGCTGACATCATTTTGGTTAAAAGTAACCCTTTAGACATTGTCGCGATCATAGAACTTGCTAGAGCGACTTACGCTAAGATGATTCAGAATCTTGTTTGGGCTACAGCGTACAATATTGTCGCCATACCAATCGCAGCGGGAGTACTCTATGGGTATGGCATCGTACTGAGTCCTGCGGTCGCCGCAATTTTTATGTCCTTAAGCACCGTGATTTGTGCCGTCAATGCAAGGCTATTGACTATTAGAACAAAAGAGAGCTGATTATGGCTGAGTTTCTTGGTGATATTGCTTTTATACTCAAGCTCTTGCACCAGTCACAAACAACATCTCGCTCTAAACTGATGTTATTCGGAAAACCCCTGTCTATAATTGCTTTGGGAGCTACTAGTTGAAAACGTTAGCTATTTTGACAAGCGGGGGTGATGCACCTGGAATGAACGCCGCAATTAGAGCGATCGTCCGTGTAGGGGTCGAGAAAGGGTTAAGTTTACGTGGGATTGTGGGCGGATATCAAGACCATAATCCGGTGCTTGTGGATGACATCGCCTTTACCGGTTTTACGATGTTTGAAACGATAGGTCATCTACTGTCTAGCAGTTTGCCGCCGCCAGTGTGTATTGGTATTCATGCAGTTTTTGCTAATGACGCTTTCGAGATGTTGATGGTAGTAGGTATTAAACGTGTGGTTAATTTTTATACAATTTTTCATCCGTTCAATATGAATGAAATGAGTGCTGCGGTAATAGATGCAATCACGAGGCTTATCTCTTAGTCTAGTTATCACGTAGAGTACGATGGACACAGAGTGTAATTGCCCGGGCAACCACCACAGCAACAAAGATCACTCCGGTAATTGACTCCACAATTGCTAAGGATTGTGCAGGAACGGAAACGGGGGCTATGTCGCCATAGCCTAAAGTGGTTAATGTGGTGAAGGAGAAAAACAGGTACTGGGCCCATGTGAGAAAGATACCCGGCGGTGTTGCTCCGGAGAGATGGAATGACCCTGGGTATAGTAAATCGACTGCCTGGAATAGGTGGGACCATGCTAAGCCAATGAGTACATAAACCGATGATACAGCATAGACTTCTTCAAGGCCGACGATCTTCTTTTGAAATATATGAGGGAGAATCAGACATATAGCGTAGGCGTACAGTATTATGGTCAGTACTAGCACTGTCCATTGTGACTCGCTTGTATGGAACCAACACAACACGATTGTTGGAGTTGTAATCACTAGCGCTGGTAGCCATTGATATTTGTGCGAACTGATCGTATAGACGATGGCGATGATCACCATTGTATTGGTGAGTGTGAGTAGCCACGGATTGCGGCTTGCTTCACTGACACCGATATAAGGGTAGACTAAAAGCTGCAGGAGCAGCGCATGGAATAGATAGAATAGAGATCCAGGAGGCCAAAGGCGCAATGGTGTTGTATTACATCGATTGGATTCTGGGGCGATCTGTGTTTTTGGGTTGGGGTTCGGTACCAAAATCATGCCTTGAAATCGCTTAGTTGAGAAATATTCACCTTACAATAACCAAACTTTTTTTGTTTCTAGGAGTTGCGGTCTTGGTTCGAAATGGGTTTGAAAATGCCTGGAAAGGTCGAGTGCTCATCTATTGATGTCTAGAGTTTAGCAATGCTGCCGGATGGCGAGTGGCGGCTGTATATGATGGAACTTACATGCTGTTATGTGTGCGTGATCACACCCATTGACGTTTTTTAAAAAAAAAGCTACACCCTAAACGTCTAAATTATTGTCTAGCTAATAGATGAGATAGGTAGTGTTTGAAAAAGATAAAAATTCTCTTAAGAATCTGGTTGTTAGCGGAATGTTTGTGTGGGACGCTGTCGGCTTACCACGAAAACCCATTTGTAAAGGATGCTTCTTTCGCAACTGCTGTCCATTCGCCAAGAAGCTGCAATGGTTTAACCACGTCTTCTTCAGGAGGCAAGCAAGAAATTTTATCTGACGATCTTACGCTGCAAGATGCTTTAGCCCTTTCCCTAATGTACAGTCCTGAACTTCGGGTTTATTCAACAGAAATTCGTGTTCGAGAAGCAAGGTCTTTGCAAGCAAGGCTTCTTCCCAATCCCGCATTAGAGGGGGTCGTTGAAGACTTTGGAGGTACTGGAGCAAAAAGAGCTTTCGTTGCTGCGGAATCGACGTTACAGGTGAGTCAACTCATTGAGCTTGCAGGCAAACGGCAAAAGCGAACTGCGGTCAGTCTTTTCGAAAAAAAGTTGGCTCAATGGGACTATCAGTCCAGAAGGTTGGATGTTATCACGAAGACAAAAACAGTTTTTATTGACCTTGTGCTTTTACAAGAAAAGTTCATCCTCTCTGAGGATCTTAAAAGGGTTGCTAAGGAAGTATATGATACGATTGATGAAAAAGTAAAAGGGGGTAAAATCACTCCATTAGAGAGAAAGAAGGCACATATAGCCCTGTTGTTCAGTCAATTGGAAATGGAAAGGAATTGTAGCGAGCTGCTCGCAGCGCGGCATCGTTTGATTTCTCTATGGGGCAATTTAAAGATAGATTTCCAAGGCGTTGACGGGAACCTTGAGATCACCCATCTAAGCACCCTTGAGCACAACCTTGACCAGGTCGAAAATAACCCAGATCTTGCTCGTTATTGTACAGAAATGCAGCACTCAAACGCTGCCGTAAGCCTGGAACGGAGTAAGTGGATCCCAGATCCTACTATAAGTGCCGGAATCAAGTACTACGATGAGACAAACGATCAAGCTTTTGTTGTTGGTGTTTCCTTCCCTTTGCCTCTATTCGATCGAAACCAAGGCAATCTTTTAGCATCAAGACATAACAAAAGAAAGACTCAGGAAGCCTATTGGGTGGAAAAAACGCGTGTCGAAAGTGGGTTACGTCAGCTATATCAAGAAGCGAATTTGGCCTGTTCAGAGGTTAGAATTTTGGAAGAGGATATTTTGCCCGATGCTGAAGAGTCGTTTGTAGGTTTCAAGGAGTCATATCTCCAAGGGAAGGTGGACTACCTTAGCCTTCTTGATGCACAAAGAACGTTATTCGAAGTGAAAGCCAAGCACCTAGAAGCCCTTGCTCGGTATCATAAAATACATATCCTTATAGATCGTTTATTGGGAGGGGTCTTAGATGACAAAATGGGGAATTAAAAGTCGTTTATTCCTGTTTTTTGTAATTGTAATTTCGTTTATTTCGGGAATATCTATTTCAAGTATTTTCATTAACTCTCGAGCTCGAGAAGAACACGAGCAGCACGGTGGAATGGACGGAGGTCATCGCGAGGACGAGCCTGAAAATGAGCATGCTGAAGAGGCGGTCGTTCTGTCCTTAGGCGAAATTCAGGAATTTGGCATTACAACTGGTCGCGTGAAAAAGGGGACGCTGCTGCAGACGATCGAACTTAGTGGGGAAGTCTCCTATAATGAAAATCGATTTGCGCACATCGTTCCTCGTATTGGAGGAGTTGTCAGTAGTGTGAATTTCTACCTTGGCGATAGCGTTAAAGAAGGCGACGTCTTAGCTATTATCGAGAGTAGAGAATTGGCAGACTCTAAAGCTACGTATCTTGCGTCTTTAGAAAGAACGCGTATTGCGAAAGTGCGATTTGAACGCGAAAAGAGTCTGTGGGAAAAAAAAATCTCTCCTGAACAAGACTATCTGGATGCGATGCAGCTGTATGAGGAAGTTCAAATACAGCTTTTCACTACTAAACAAAAGCTACATGCTCTCGGTATCTCCAAAGAAGGAATCGTGTCCATTGAAGATAGGGATGAACAGGATTTTACAAGCTATCAGATTAAGTCTCCACTTGATGGAACCATTGTTGAAAAACACATCGTATTAGGGGAGAGAGCTCAAACAGACACCAACTTGTACACGGTTGCTGACTTGAACAATGTGTGGGTGGATTTGACTCTCTATCCTAAAGATATCCTTCATGTAGCTAAAGGGCAAAGGGCTTTTGTGAAGTCAAACAGTAGCGATGCCCAGGCCGAGGGGCATGTGGAGTACGTAAGTCCCTATTTTGAGGAAAGCACACGCAGTGCAGCGGCTCGCGTTGTTTTAGACAATAAAGACGGCCGGTGGCGCCCAGGAATGTTTGTAACGGCAGATATAGCAATTGCGGCATTTGAGGTAGCCAAAAAAATCCGTTTGTCCGCTCTTCAGGTAATTGATGGTAGGAATGTTGTTTTTGTTCGTCACGAGGACGGGTTTGAGCCGATATCTATTTCTACCGGGCGCTCTGATGGCGAGTTTATTGAAGTCATTCAAGGGCTTGAAGTTGGTGACGAATACGTTACAGACAATAGCTTCGTGCTGAAGGCTGAGCAGAATAAAAGCTCTTTCGGAGGTGGCCACGGCCATTAATAGGGAAGCTTCATGATTAGAAAAGTTATCGACTTGGGGCTACACAACCGTCTTCTAGCTCTGTTGTTGATGGGTGTCATCTTTGTTGGAGGCTTCTGGGCATGGCAGAGAATCCCTGTCGATGCCTTTCCTGACGTCTCTCCGAACCTTGTACAGGTGTTTACTGAAACAGAAGGTCTAGGTCCCGAGGAAATTGAAACCTATGTTACGTACCCGATAGAGGCCTCCCTGACCGGTTTGCCCGGTGTTAAAAAAATTCGCAGTGTTTCGAATTTTGGCCTATCGGTCGTAAATGTCTATTTCGAAGATGGAATGGATATATATTTTTGTAGGCAGCTGGTTAACGAGAGATTGCAGGAAGCTAGAGAACAAATTCCGGAGGGCTTTGGTGACCCTGGAATGGGTCCTATATCCACAGGAATGGGGTTGGTGCTCTTCTACTACCTTGAGGACTCTACTGGGAAATTTTCTTTGGAAGAGCTGCGTTCAATCCAAGATTGGATTGTAAAATTCAACTTACAGACAGTTCCTGGGGTTACTGAAGTTTTGGGGATAGGGGGGTATGAAAAGCAGTTTCACGTTGTCGTAGATCCCTACGGCCTCATTCGATACAACGTAACCCTCGGGTATGTCATTCAAACAATTGAGTCCAACAACCACAACGTTGGTGGTCAATTTATTGAGAAAAACGGCGAAGAGCTCATCGTCCGTTCTTTGGGGCTAGCTGTGGGCATCGAAGATTTAAATCACATCGTAATTAAGACCGTTGATGGCAGGCCTGTTTACTTACAAGATCTTGCGAAGGTGGAAATAGGGGGCGGCATTCGTAGGGGGCTGCAAACCCGTAATGGTGAACAAGAAGTTATTTCTGGAATGGTGATTAAGCTATATGGAACCAATGCCTCTTCTGTAATTGCGAACGTGGAAAAAAGAATTGCTGAAATCAACCGTATGCTTCCTGAAGGAATCATCATCGTTCCCTACTACCAGCAAAAGGACATTGTGGAAGCTTCCGTCAGTACCGTTTTCAGTGCTTTGATACAAGGTATTATTTTAGTTATTCTTGTTCTTCTTATCTTTCTTGGAGGTTTTCGCCCAAGTTTTGTTGTAGCTCTTTCTATCCCGTTTTCTGTACTACTGGCGATTATGGGAATGAAATATTTTGGTCTTTCTGCCAACCTCATGTCCCTTGGCGGATTGGCTATCGCTATCGGGATGTTGGTAGATGCTACCATCGTCATGATTGAAAATGTAGATCGATGGATGAGAGAAGCAGAGCCTCACGAACCTAGGCTTCATTTAATTAGCCGAGCGTGTCATGAGGTCACTAGACCCATAACGTTTTCTATCATCATTATCATTGTCGTCTTTCTGCCTTTAATGACACTGCAAGGGGTGGAAGGAAAGACTTTTCGTCCTCTGGCATATACCGTGTCATTGGCTCTCTTTGGGTCTCTCGTTTTTGCCGTACTGCAAGCTCCCGCGCTCGCTTCTATAATTATGCGTCGGTCCTCCTCAAGTTCACAGGAGCCCTACATTGTAAGAGCCTTGTTGAAATGGTATCGACCTCTTGTCACATTTTTTGTGCATCGAAGAAAGGCCGCTGTTGGATTTGCCGGCGCCTTGCTGCTTGTGGGAATTATCTTGTTTCCTTTTTTGGGGTCTGAATTCACACCTAAACTTAAGGAAGGGACCATTGTAGTCCGCCTAACGATGTCCCCTTCGATATCTTTGGAAGAAAGTAAGCGGACAACGATGTTGGTTGAAAGACGCCTATTAAAGATCCCTGAAGTTGTTGAGACAGTGACAAGGATAGGAAGAGGGGAAGTGGGTGCTCACGCGGATCCAATCAATTCAGCAGAAATGTACGTCATCCTAAAGCCGAAAAGAGAGTGGAGAGAACAAGGAAACCAAGAGCTTCTGGAGAATGTTATTAGAAGTGAGTTAGGGGATGTTTTAGGGGTGCAGATCAATATCACACAGCCGATTGAAATGACTGTTGATGAACTTTTGGAAGGGGTAAGGGCGGAGCTGGCAATTAAGCTATTTGGTGATAACTTGGATCTCTTGAAAGAAAAGGCTGATGAAATCGGAGCTGTTGTCAATCAGGTTAAGGGTGCTGCAGATCTTCAAGTAGATCAAGTTAGTGGCACGCCTCAACTTCAAATTATCCCTAACCGTCACAAAATCTCTCGTTATGGAATAAATATTGCAGATGTTCAATCCGTCATTGAATCAGCAGTAGGGGGTGTTTCTGCCGGGCAGATTTTTGAGGGAATTCGTCGCTATGACATATTCGTGAGGTATCCTCCGGAAGCGAGAGATACTATAGCAGCGATTAAAAATATTTTAATTGATGCGCCCAATGGAAGCAGGGTCCCGTTGGAAGAGCTAGCTGAGGTTAAAGAGGTTGTGGGACCACGACAAATTACAAGAGAAAATAGTCAGAGATTTATCACAATTCAGTGCAACGTCGTCGACAGGGACATAGGCTCTTTTGTTGAAGCAGCCAAGAAGGAAATCGACCAAAAAGTTGAAATTCCCCCTGGGTACTTTATCACCTGGGGTGGACAATTTCGCCTGCAGCAAGAAGCAAATAAACGGCTATCGATTGTCATCCCGATCACCCTGCTTTTGATCTGCTTTCTGCTGTACATGAATTTTGGTTCTATCCGAAATACGTTGTTGATTCTTTTAAATATCCCTTTGGCGCTAGTTGGCGGCATAGCGGCCTTATGGCTTGCGGGGCTCAATTTGTCTGTGCCTGCTTCCGTGGGGTTTATTGCTCTTTTTGGGATCGCATTAGGAAACGGGATGGTCTTGATCACGAGTCTCAATCAGTTGGTTGAGAGAGGGGTCAATATTGATGAGGCATCAATAAACGGTGCTTGCTTACGTATGCGACCGGTTTTGATCACCGCAATTACAACAGTTTTGGGTTTGATTCCTCTCCTTTTATCCACAGGAACAGGAAGCGAGGTCCAACGTCCACTTGCTATGGTTGTTGTTGGGGGGCTGTTTTCTTCGACAGTACTTACTTTACTTGTTGTTCCGGCCTTATTTAAGTGGTTCTCAAGGCCTAGACACGTACATGGTTTAGAAAAGGAGTAGGTCATGAAACTTGTTACAGCATTTATCAAGAAAAACATGCTGATGGATGTCATCACTGCTCTTCACCGAGTAGAGGGTTTAACAGGAGCTAGTTTTTCCGAAATTCGGGGTTTTGGACAAAGCTATGGGACCAAAGGTGCGGATTATTCGGATTATCGCCTACACATAAGAATTGAGGTGTTGTGCAAAGACTCTATTGTAGAAAAACTTGTGTCTACCCTTGAAAAAAAGGCCCATACTGGGTTGAGAGGCGATGGAAAAATCATTATCTCCACTGTTGAAGAAGTTGTGAGAATAAGCACTGGAGAAAGAGGAGAGACAGCGATTTAGTATGCATCGACATGGGCATGACGACTCCCCGATTGGAGATCAGGCACTCACAGCTGCAGTTGTGATTAACCTATTGCTTACCGTTGTTGAAGTCGTTGGGGGAATCATAGCAGGCAGTTTGGCTCTTATTGCCGACGCCTTACACAATTTTAGCGATGCTGGTTCCTTACTAGTTGCTTGGATTGCTCGCAAAGTAGGGAAACAAAAGGCAGATGCCAAAAAAAACTTTTGGCTACAAAAGAGCAGAGTTTGTTGGCGCGTTGATCAACCTTGTTGTGCTTATTATGGTTGGTAGCTATCTCGTTTACCAAGCGGTGGAGCGCTATTTTTTCCCTCAGGAGGTGGAGGGTGGACTTGTTATCCTTGTTTCAATTATTGCTCTGAGTATCGATGTGTTGACGGCTTTGTTGACTTTCGGTATGTCAAAAAATAATATTAATATTAGGATAGCGTTCATACACAATTTAGCGGATGCTCTGTCGTCTGTAGCTGTAATTCTTGCTGGTGGTCTTATACTGAAATATCAGTGGTACTTCGTTGACCCTTTTTTGACCTTGGTCATCGCTTCCTACATCCTCTATCAAGGATGCGCCTCTTTGCCAAACGTTATTCATATCTTAATGGAAGGATCGCCCACGCATCTTGCTGTTGATGATGTCGTCGAAGAGGTGTGTGCCTTAAAAGAAGTTGTGGGCATGCACCATGTTCACATTTGGCAAATGGATGAACACACTGACGCGCTTGAGGCCCATGTTGTCATCGGTGATTTGGCTCTGATGGGTGGTGTAAAGTCAAAAATTAAAGAACTCCTTCGGGGGAGGTTTCAAATTTCGCATTCAACTTTAGAATTTGAGGCAGAGGGAGAGGTCTGCCCATATCCAGAGCACGGCTAGAGTGCAATGCTGCTGTTGGATGGCGGGCAGCTGAAGCGGAAGCTTTTGGTGATGGCATCAAAGGTGGGGCCAAAGCGTTCGAACGCGCCCACCTCTGCGGTATATTCGAGAATGTACACACGTCCTTCACGGACCATCAGGTACTGCATGATTTCTCCACTCACGCCGCCCCGGCATACTTTTGCCTTAAACCAGAGTGCCTGTGTGCCGTCGATCGCGGTTTCACCCTTCTCTAGAACTTCGAATTTTTTGCAGTGGGCATCGAGTAAAATGAGCGTCTCGTTGAAGTAGGAATTGAGGTTCATGTCGTCTTCGACAGGCTCTACCCAAACGGCGGCATTCTCAAAAAGAGTGTCGCTTTCATGCTCGGCAGGAGAGACGGCAGCGATATCGCCGCTGTCTCCAGTTTTCTCAATAGCCCAAGCTTTGGGGAATTCTACGGTATAGCATCCGTAGTCGTTAGAATATGGTTGGGTGTCAGTGGTAGGTGTGGGTATGGCCTCTTTTTGTGTGGGGTCTTTAGCCGGGGGGGGAGCGTCTTCTGCGACAAGTGCGGCACTGGTCGTGAACCCAAACATAAGTAGGGCTGATTTAAAAAATATGTAGTATTTTCGTGCGTGCATCTTGCTAGTATAGTTTTGTTAACCTACATATATTTTACACTTATTTAACTATAATGTGAATATTGATAAGTGTTGTGCTGTAACTTATTTAGTTTTAATGAGGTTGCGTGACTTGAATACCCTTTTTCGGCCGCCCCTCCAGAAATCGACTTATTGTAGCCCCACCCGGAAGGGTGGGGTAGAATTCGGTAATCTTCAAAGGCCTGTAAGGTCGGCTCATGGTCTACAAATAGCTCTGGAGCTATGAGTCGGCCTTATGAGAGTGTAAAGAAATAGCGACCAGCTGAGTTCGAAGTGGGGTAGCTTCGCTGGCTGCGCGCAGGCCTGACAAAGTGACACTTCTCAATACCTGTCCCCTGGAAAGCAGCGATGATTTTGGAACAATCTTTGTAATCCCGAACGGGAAGTGTCACTTTATCAGGGCAGACCCCTCGCGCGGCCCTATTTCTTTACACTCTCTACAGGCCTCCGGAATTCTCTATTCTTCACTCCACCCTTCCGGGTGGGGCTATCATAAGTCGACCCTCCGGGTCTCATGAAAATCCATGGCGACTTAGGCTATATCTAGGTTTCTTGACTCTCTCTACAGGGCTGCGACCCCTACTTCCTAGTCCAATTTTACTTTTACCTGTGAATATATCCTTCGGCACATGTGTGGGCTATTTTTCTTGTCTCCTAACTCTCTAATAATACTTGACCTTAGCAAGAAATTTCCTTAAGTTATGGAGCTTTAAGTATATCAAACATTTTTGTTGTCAATGAGAGTGATGGAGTAATCATGACTTTGCATCTACGCCGAGATTTTGGATGGCTCATCGCGAGCCTAGCTCTTTGTTTAGGTTTTTTTGGCTCTGCTAACGCACAGCATTGGTCACGGGCGGGTACTGGATGCAACTCTTGCTGCGTCTCCCTGAGCGAGCCCTGTGGTTTTACGTGCTGCCAGCCGTGCGCTGATCCTTGCTCTAACCTATGCGACTGTGTGTGGGGCCGTGGTGAGTTCTTGTATTGGCAGACCAAGCAGTCCAACTTGGATTATGCCGCGGATCATGGCACTTCATCGAGCATTATTGGCGCGGGCAAACAGCATTACCTCGAGTACCAGTGGGATCCAGGCTTTCGCGCGACGGTTGGTATCCGCCCAGGGCGGGACTGCTGCTGGGAGCTGCGAGGTGTCTGGACACACATGTATTCGGTAGCTAATGGTTCGACAGGCAGCCCCACTGGAGGCGATCTTAAGGCAACATTAGTGCATCCGGGTGCAGGCGGTGGAGCGCTTCAAACGGCGGCGTCTGCTTTTGGCTATAACAAGCTTAACTATGACACTGGAGATCTTCTTGTACAGACAACATGTTGCTGCAATTCATGCTTAAAACTCACTCCGTTTGCGGGCTTGCGCTACTTACGCCTAGACCAAATACTCCACGTAGAGTATGCCGGATCTGAGTTCGCCACCAACGGACCGGGCGTGATCAAGTGGGTCTCCGATTTCAAAGGCTTTGGCGTTCATGGTGGTCTCGATTTCGAGCTCCAACTCTGTAAGGGTTTTAGCACCTATGGAGGCTTTGGAGGCTCTTTGATTGCAATGCGTAGCAAAATTAAGCATCGCGATCAGCTTGTAGGCGATACTCCAGCAACCCATGTTGACATACGAGAAAACGAGTGCCGAATTATTCCCGGCGGAAACATCTCCCTGGGTGTTCGATATGAATGTGAGCTGTGTGGCTGCAAATTTGGATCCCGGCTGGGCTACGAATTCCATCAGTGGTTACGGACTCCCGAAGTGCGCCGCTACATGGATGATGCTAACCCAGCGGCGTCGCGTGCCCCCGGTAATGGCGATATTGCCTTCCACGGTGTGACTGTTGGGGTGCAGTTCGGCTACTAGCAAATACCTCGATTAGTCGCCTCTACGAATTTTTGGACATAAAGGACAGAGTACCTGTCCTTTATGTTCCTTTTTTTTACTGAGTTGGAGAGTGTTGACGCAGTCTTCTGTTGCAGAATGACTCAACGTCACGAAGCCGGGTCACGAAGCCGGAGCCTCCGATCTACGTCATCTGCATCGTACAAGCGTTCTTCACCTCGGATATTTTAACCAGCTAAGAATCAAGGAATGTTGGTGAGATCTATAGGCTACGACGAAGGGTAGCGTAGTAGGCTTGTTTGCTGTAGTCCCTGCATATCGCAGTAATTGTGGTGGACAAACTGGCGCAGGTTGTGGTGAAAGCTGCGCATTACCGTTTTTTTGTTGGGGGCGACAGGAGTGCAGACACCGGGGCTTAAGACTAGATTGGGTAGTGTCCACACGGGCGAAGTGGCACTAGGCCGGTCTTTGAGATGAGCGTCGACTAAGATGGCTCTGGGGTTGTTTGCCTTGCACAGGTGCTCGAGTTCGTAGTTGCTGATGCTGTGGTCGCCGCATAAAAGGATGATGACCGCTCCTTTCTTAGTTAGGGACAGTTCCTGGTCCCCCAAACAGGGAGGAAAGACATGCTGCTCCGACGCACTTAGGCACACGATGTCCGCAGCAGGAAGCCGAGCCTGTGCCTGCTCCAGAGGAAACACCTTGCGGCAGTATGGGTGAAAACTGGCTGGGTCCTGCATCCCCCACACTTTCAAGTTGAAATGCTGGGCATGTCGGGTGACTTCGGTGCCCACAGGCCCAAGCCCTATCTGAAGCAGTTGGAGCTCTTCCACAGACGGAAGTCGCGCTGGAGCCTTGAATGTAGGATCCAATATCTGCGTGTCTCGAGTGTGCTCATAGTTGTGAAGGCCGGTGATAAACGAGAGAATAGCCCCCATCACAAAGGCACCTGCAGGTCCAGGATTCGACGATAAAGTACTGGTTACCAGTAGATTACTTTTTTCCGATACCGCTAAACTCGTGATGTGTTCTGTGCTCGGAATCGGCACGTGCACCCAACGCAGACGCGGCGCCGCGGCCAGTTCGTTGCTGTCTAGGGAAGCACTCATCAATACCTCGGCCTTCGCCAAAAGCGCCGGTTTGATCTTAGCGTTCTTTTTAGGGTCGGAGATCACGAAATCAACGCGAGGGAACTCAGCTTGAAGTTGCGAGAGGTCCTCAATTTCCAGGGCAGCACGAAGAATTACAGTTGTCATAGCAATTCGCTCTACATAATTGAGGTTCAACTCGGTTCATACGCGATTTTTCCTTTGATTTCTAACGGATTCTTCCATATACTCCAAGCTTGCACAGGTAAGTGTATCCGTGTACAGAAGGTAGCAAACCTGCCTCTGTTTTACTGCGATCGTGGTATTTATCCGACAGACCCGACTTTTCAGTGGGCTAGCAGCGCAACTTACCAGAGTGATTTAGGAGGAAATACGATCATGTATGCAATCATTCAGACCGGTGGTAAACAGTACCGAGTTGAACAAGGGGACGAAATTGATGTCGAGCTCTTGGGTGTCGAAGACGGCGGCCAAGTAGAGTTCAGTGAAGTGTTGTTTGTCCATGATGGGCAAAACACACGTTTGGGGCAGCCCACACTGAATGACTTCGTTGTTAAAGGCGAGCTCGTAGCGACTATTGCAGGTCCCAAAGTTGTGGCGTTTAAGTACAAGCGACGCAAAGACCAACAGACAAAGCACGGACACCGTCAAAAGTACTCCCGTGTGAAGATTACGGAAATTGCCGCCACTGCTTAAGGGAAGCTAGGAGATTCGATTATGTCACATAAGAAAGGTCAAGGTTCATCCCGTAACGGACGCGACTCCCACGCTCAGCGCTTGGGTGTTAAGAAGTCCGGTGGACAGACAGTAAAAGCAGGACACATTCTCATTCGCCAGCGTGGCACGAAGTGGCACCCCGGAAAGAATGTAGGACGCGGTAACGATGACACCCTTTTTGCTTTGCAAGACGGCGTTGTCTCTTTCCGCAAAGGGCGCAAAACCGTTGTTTCGGTGATACCGGCAGCGGCAGTAGGCTAGCGCTCATCATGTTCTTTGTGAGGGGAGCTGATCTTCAGCTCCCTTCGTCGATTTCAATTCGGATATTCTCATGTTTACAGACAGTGTAATCCTCGACCTACATGCCGGCAAAGGTGGCAACGGTGTCGTAGCCTGGCGCAGGGAAAAATACATCCCTAAGGGCGGGCCGTGTGGTGGCTGTGGCGGTAAAGGTGGAGACGTCGTTGTTGTCGCCGACATTCAGATTCCTTCATTGGACTGGTATCGCAATCGCAAGATCTTAAAGGCCGAGAACGGCGTACAAGGTGGCGCAAACAAGCGTCGCGGCCGCAATGGCAAAGAGCTGCTACTGAAGGTTCCGTGTGGCACCTTAGTTAAGGACGCGCAGTCCGGAGAGATTTTGGCCGACATGACCGACGATGGGCAGAAGTGGGTGGTCTGTGTCGGAGGAAAGGGTGGTCGAGGCAACGAGACCTTCAAATCTTCCATTAACAGGGCCCCAAATTTCTGTACTCCGGGAAAACCTGGAGGGACTCAGGAGATCGAGCTTGAACTCAAGCTTATTGCGGATGTCGGTTTGGTGGGCTTTCCTAATGCTGGTAAGTCGACGCTGATTAAGCGCATCTCGCGAGCACGAGTAAAGACCGCACCTTATCCTTTTACGACGTTGCGTCCAAACTTGGGCTATGTCGAGCTTGAGGATTATAGCAGAGTACTCATCGCCGATATCCCAGGGATTATTGCAGGCGCTCACGAAGATCGCGGTTTAGGTTTTGAGTTCTTGCGCCATATCGAGCGCACTAAGTTACTTGTTTTTGTCCTTGATAGCGCCGGCACTGACGGTAGGGATCCTCTTGAAGATTATCGCACATTGCGTCGCGAGCTAGAGTCGTATAATCCTGATCTTGTAAAGCGCCCCTACATCGTGTTGCTCAACAAGATCGATGTCGAAGATTCACAGCTTTTCATTGAGCAGTTTCTGAAGGAGGAAAAACTTCCTGAAGATAGCTTGCTCTGTGTTTCCGCCGAGCGTGGCGACGGTCTCAAAGATTTTGTTGCAGCCGTGTCGAAGCGCCTCGGTAACGAACTCATCTAGATCTTATTGCTTTTCGCCAGATATTACGGTTTAGCGCCTATGAAGGGGCTTAGTAGATCTGAGCTTAAGCCGCTTGGCAATAGCTTGTGGGGCCACAAGTCGCCCCGACGGGGCTCAGAGTAATTATATACCGTACCCCACCCTCACGGGTGGGGCTATCATAAAATGGCCCTTCGGGCCTCATGAAGAGCTATCAATTTTGCGATCCCTCGCGAGGTTTTCTGATACTCTCTTTGGGCTTCATGAAAAATCACAGACATTATGATTGACTACGAAGTTGTCTAATGCGCTATGCGCGTGTGTTGAAATCCGTCCATCCTGTCCACTACGTCCATCTCGTCCATAAGCTGACGCTATGTACTACAGACTTTTGGAGGGCGTAGTCGGCACACGGCGGCCGTTGAGAGCATTCCAGAAGGTGGTACGCTCTGTGCCTTTCTTGTCTTGCACAGAGATGCTATAGACTGGCAGATAGACTTCTTTATGGCTCTTGATTGTCAGCTGTGGACCAAAATGTGCTCCCGCTGTCTCGAGAATTTGATCGGCAGCAAAACGGCTGGGAGCGCGAATGGCGCGGCTGTAGGGCTTGGTGACGAGCCACTGATGAATTTTTGTTTGCGGCTCCACGTCGATGTTGATGCCGTTTTGTTTGAGCTTAAGTGTATTGCCATGTTGGGTGACGAGGTCACGGCTGAGGGCGGACTCGGTCCAATCGTCAAGCGTGTCGGCTCCGACACGAAGGAAGCGGCGCAGTTCGTCGCGTGTCATTTTGTTGTCATTGGCAGCGAGTGCTTTCACGATTTTGTAGTCGTGTCCATCGGCACCTGCGAGCATCCCGTGGGAGAATCCGTGAGTGGATTCCCAGGTGTCTGTGTCGACGATCATTTCACCACTTTCTTGACTCCAGAGGACGACGCCTTCCCGTACACGTTTGTCAGCGAGGCTGAAACGTACTTCCATCAGAATGAAGGGGTAGAACTTCAATGATGCATTGCCAAATTCATCGTCGGCATGCTGAAGGAGCTCGTCGCGATGTGTTTCCATGATCTGGTGTGGGGAGTAGCGCGCTTCTAAAGCAAGAAAGCGCTTGTCCTCGTCTTGGTTGGGAGCAAGGCCATCCATGGGGTTAGCCGTTACAATCCACCAAGATCCACCGGCGATAAAAGCTAGAAATAAGATTGTATAGAGCGCACGCATCCGAACACCGACTGTTTACTTCTTAAAGACACTATACATGCCTGATAACAACCGGCTAAATCAAGTCTTTTTTTACTATAATCCTTGAGATGAGCGAGATGAAGGATGAAAACGGCTGTTTTCATCCTTCATATGAGACATTAATCCTTCATCGATAGAAGGAATTCGACGTTGCTCTTTGTCTTCTTTAGGCGGCCAAGAAGCAGATTCATCGCATCGAGGCTAGAGAGATCTGCTGTTGCCTGACGCAGTAGGAAAACCTTTTCCAGCTCACTTGGGTGATACAGTAGCTCTTCCTTACGAGTGCCACTTTTCACAAGGTCGATAGCTGGGTAAGTGCGTCTGTCCGCTAAGCGACGATCTAACACGAGCTCCATGTTACCGGTGCCTTTGAATTCCTCAAAGATCACCTCGTCCATACGTGAACCGGTCTCGATCAGCGCCGTAGCGATGATGGTGAGAGAGCCGCCCTGCTCGATGTTACGTGCAGCACCGAAGAAGCGTTTTGGCTTGTGCAGCGCGTTGGCGTCGATACCACCTGTAAGAATCTTACCAGAATGCGGCTGAACCGTGTTGTAGGCACGTGCAAGACGTGTGATGGAGTCAAGTAGAATGACGACATCACGGCCATGCTCGACTTGGCGTCGCGCCTTTTCGATGGCCATCTCCGCGACTTGTACGTGGCGCTCAGGTGGCTCATCGAAGGTCGAGGCGATGACTTCGCCTTTGACCATACGCTGCATGTCGGTGACTTCTTCAGGGCGCTCGTCGATGAGCAGTACAATCAGTGTGATTTCAGGGTTATTCGTCGCTAACGCATTGGCGATATTCTGCAGCAGTATCGTTTTACCTGTTCGTGGCGGTGCCACGATAAGACCACGCTGTCCCTTACCAATAGGAGCGGCAAGGTCCAAAACTCGTGTAGAAAGCTGCTCGGGATTGGTCTCCATCACCAGGCGCTCATCGGGATAGAGCGGAGTGAGGTTCTCAAATAGTATCCGCTCGCGCGCCTTCTCAGGAGTCGCTCCGTTGATGAGGTCGACTTTGAGCAGTGCAAAGTACTTCTCTTTCTCTTTAGGAGGGCGGATCGTGCCGTTGACGGTATCGCCCTTCTTGAGGTCAAAGCGTCGGATCTGCGCTGGCGACACATAGATGTCTTCAGCAGACGGCAGATAGGCGTAGTTAGGTGAGCGTAGGAAGCCAAATCCGTCAGGAAGAACTTCCAGTACCCCTTCCCCATACAGAACTTCGTTGGGGTTTTCGGCGAGAGATTTGACGATTTCAAACACCATCTGTGACTTCGTCAAAGAGCCTAGGTGTTTGAGGCCAATGCTCTTACCGAAGTCATTGAGCTGTTGGATGTTCATGCGCTGAATTTCAGCTATTTGCACAGACTCTGGCACAGTGCCATCACCGACGGGAGCTTCCGACTCTGTTTGGGGATCGTCTTGTTGTTGCTCTCGCGGTTGTCGTGGAGGCCTGCGCTCTCCTGATCCGCGCTCTGGACGCTGTTTGTGCTTATGTTGACCGTGGCGTGGGCGTTGTCCGGATCCGGACCCGCGCCTAGGTTCTCCCTGTCTTCCACCACTTTGTTCTTCTGTAGATGTCATTGTTTTGTCACGGTTTGTTTGTTCTGGTTCCATTGACCACTTACACTCCTGATTGCCTTTGCGTTAAAGAGGCATTGCTGCGGCTGGCTTAGCACGAGGGACTCTCGAGAAGCCGTGGATAAAGAGCCTCAACAGACCGGCGCAACTCGGCAACGCTGCCGTCGTTGTTTAGGATGAAGTGTGCTCTTTCGGCTTTTTGTTCCTGAGGGATCATTCTCTTGAGTCTTCTTGTGTATTCCTCTTGATCGTACTCTGTTCTTTCTTGAAAGCGCTTTTGCGCGTGTGATTCTTTTGCGGTAACAACCACAACCCAGTCGTAATGCTCTTGGGTGTGGGTCTCAAACAGTAAGGGGATTTCCGCCACAAACATGGGGGCGAGACCATTGTTACATACGTATTGATACTGTCTATCGATCTCCTTCTCTACTGCTGGGTGAAGAGAGGCCTCTAGGGCTTTCAGCAGTTTGTCGTCGTGAAACACCTTCTTGGCGATGGCGGCTCGGTCGAAGTGCTTTTGTTGGACGACATCCTTTCCTAGGATACTGATGATTTTTTTGCCAAGTTCTGAATCGGGGGATAACAGTTGGTGAACGATGGCGTCGGCATCGACGACATAGGCGCCTAGCTCTTCGAGAATGCGGCAAACGGTTGATTTACCAGAGGCTAGGCTGCCTGTTACCGCTACTCTACAACAGTTTAGCATTCCTGCCAATTTTTGCCAATATCGACATCAACAATTAGAGGAACTTTTAGAGGATAGGCCTGTTCCATAGTGTTGGTGACGAGGGATTTAAGTTCTTCTAGTTCGGCGTCTGGCGCCTCAAATATGAGTTCATCATGGATTTGCAATAGCATCTTTGCTTTGAGTCCAGAGCTTTTGAGTCGCTCGGCTACTTTGAGCATTGCCATTTTGATGAGATCGGCTGCGGTTCCCTGTAGAGGGGTGTTAACGGCGAGGCGTTCTGCGGCGCTACGGATGGTGTTATTTTTACTGTGAATTTCAGGGATAGCGCGTTCTCGTCCGGTGATGGTGACAGCTTTGCCTGTGTTGCGCGTACGTGTTTTACATTGTTCGATAAAATCTAGGACACGTACGTAGCGTTCGAAGTAGGCTTTAATGAACGCGGAGGCGGATTTCATATCGATATGTAGTTCACGAGCGAGACCGAAGGCTTGCTGTCCGTAGATAACTCCGAAGTTGACAGCTTTGGCGTGGTAGCGCTGCTCTTTGGTGACCTGCTCGAGGGGTGTGGCAAAAATTTGTGAAGCTGTGTGGGCATGGACATCTTTGCCGTGCTCGAAAGCTTCCATTAGCTTGGGGTCCTCGCTCAGGTGTGCGAGGAGGCGTAGTTCTATTTGCGAGTAGTCGGCAGCGAGGAAGGACCAGTCGGGCTTTTGTGGGCGGAAAGCGCCGCGGATTTGTCGGCCGATTTCGGTACGTACGGGAATATTTTGTAGGTTGGGGTCTTGGCTTGAAAGGCGTCCTGTGGCGGCGACAGATTGATTGAAGGTGCAGTGGATGCGCCCTGTTTTGGGATTGACTTCACCAGGGAGCGTTTCGATGTAGGTGGAGCGCAGCTTCTCTAAGGTGCGAAATTCGAGGACTTTGCCAGCGATGGGGTAGTCGTCTTTGAGTGTTTCTAGAACTTCAGCATTAGTTGACAGACCGGTCGCTGTTTTGCGTGGCGCGGCGATTCCCATTTTTTTGAACAGGATTTCGCTTAGCTGCTTTGGCGACTTGATATTGAAGGACTCTCCGGCAAGCTCATGGATTTCTGCCTCCAACTTCTGGAGTTGTGCGACCAGCTTGCGCCCCATCTCTTCGAGGTAGTTTATGTCGACATAGACCCCTTTGCGCTCCATGTTAAGCAGGACTCGGAGTAGGGGAAGTTCAAGGTCTGTGAGCAGGAGGGAAAGTTCTCGGGTCTTTAGCTCGCCAGACAGAATCTTCTTTAGGCGAAGGGTGTAGTCGACATCCTCACAGCAGTAGTGGCACACCTTGTCGATGGGGACATCGCGCATGGTGATTTGCTTTTTGCCTTTACCAATCAGCTCTTCGATGGGAGTCTTCTGTTTTTTGAAGTAGTGAAGAGCGAGGTAATCGAGGGAGTGGCGGCGGTTGTGGGCATTGAGGATGTAGGAGGCGAGAATGGTATCAAACGAGATATTTGTGAGGGTGATGGAGTAGTTTGCAAGGACGTGTGCGTCGTATTTGATGTTGTGGCCAAAAAAACGTAGATTGGGATTTTCGAACAGGGGTTTTAGCGCTTTTAGGACAGCATCAAGTCCCAGCTTGCCGTTGACCGGGACATAGAAGGCGTTGTGTGCTTCCACGGAAAAACCCAATCCCACAAGTTCGGCGAGCATAGGGCGTGCGCTTGTGGTTTCGGTGTCGAAGCAGATCTCTTTGGCTTGAGAGAGAAATTTAACTAGCTTTTCGAGGCCTTCAGTGTCATCGACTAGCGTGTATGAGACGGCCGTTTCGAATTCCAGCACTAGCTGATCGGAGCTCTGTTTTTTCGGCGGAAGGGGTTTTGGGTCGGCATCCGGCTTCGCTGTCTGAGGGGTCTTCTGATTGTGGAGATCCCGCCGCAGAGTGGTGAAATTTAGGTCGGCGTAGAAAGTATCGAGAGATTCCTTCTCGAAGGATTTAATACGGAAAAATTCCGCACTCTGCTCAAAGGGGATGGAGGTGTCTATAGTCACAAGCTTGCGACTTAGGAGGGCTTTGTCAGACTCAGCAATCAGGGTTTCGCGGCGCTTTTTTGCCTGAATAGACTCTGCTCCAGCGATGACGGCGTCGAGGCTTCCAAACTCTTGGAGCAGCGCTGTGGCGGTCTTGGGACCGAACCCGCGGATACCCGGCACATTGTCGGCGCTGTCGCCGGTGATAGCGAGCCAGTCGATCATCTTGTCGGGAGGGATGCCATAAGTCTCCTCGATTTGCTCTGGACCGAGCTCGAGGTTGTCTTTGAAGGTGTTGATGATATGGACGTTTTCGTCGACAAGCTGGGCCATGTCCTTGTCGGTGGAGCAGATGTAAACCTTAGCTCCTTCGCCACTTGCCCAGCGGGCTACGCTGCCGATGGCGTCGTCGGCTTCACAACCGGCGATATTGAGTTGGGCGATACCGCGTAAGTCGCAGAAGCGGTGCGCCCATTCCACCTGATAGCGCAAGTCTTCGGGCATCGCCTCGCGATGGGCCTTGTAGTCGGGGTATAGTGCCTCGCGACTTTTGGTTCCTTGGGGGCCGTCAAAGACGGCGACGAGGTGGTCGGGGGCGAAATCCTTGAAGATTTTGAGAATGCAGCGGATGAATCCGTAGACAGCGTTAGTGGATTCACCTTTGGGGTTGGTCATCTGTCCGATGGCAAAGTAGGAGCGATAAAGGTAGCCGTAGGCGTCGATGACGTAGAGTTTTTTCATAAATACTATAGTCTAAGGTCTTAGCTTTCCCCTGGAACGTACATATATAGCGTCTGACCCACAAGGTCCGGGTGTAGGTGTGGGGCGATATTGAGGCGGTGCTCTACTTTACCAGTAAGTAGCGACGACTCACTACGGAAGACATCGGCGACCCAGCTTTTGGTCTCGAGCTGTACGACACGGTATTCCTCGTCTTGGATATTTGCCATCTGCGCAACGAGATTGAGCGCGTCGCTGCGGGAGTAGTCGACCCCATCGATGAAGCCGATCTCCACGGATTCGTCAGCAGGGAAAATATGGGCACCGTATTCGTTGATGAGTTTTTCTCTGTTAACACCGGGTCTTGTTGTAGTTACAAGGTCTACAAACTCCTGGTACGAGTGGTCGATGACACGTGTAAGAGGCTTTGCCTCGTCTTCGGTCCATGGTCGCACAGGACTTAGCATGTCTTTGCCTTTACCTGCCTTCACTGTGATGGTCTCGATCTCCCACTTGTCTAGGATTTTGGAGATGTTGAAAAATGGCGATGCGAGGATCACTCCAACACTACCGACGATGCTGCCTTTGCTTGCGACGATTTTATCTGCGGCACAGGCGATCATCAGGGATCCTGAAGCACACAGGCCGTCGACATAGGCGACTACCGGTACGTTATAGCGCGCTTTGTACTCTTGAACGGTCTCGTAGATGGCACGCGAGTCAATGGATGTGCCACCTGGGGAATTGATGTTCAATAAGACGGCTTTAACACGATCGTCTTTGAGGGCTCGTTCACGCGACTCTGTGAAAATCTGTTCAACTTTAGTTTTCGTAAGCTCTTCAGTACCGATGATCCCAGCGATGTTCACCTGTAGCACGACAGGACCCGAGAAACCCAAAGGAGTCCGTACACCCGAGGCGTCGGGGAGGATGTGTTCTCGTGTATTTGGAGTCATTCCCGCATTTCCACCAAATGCTGCCCCTAGCATAATGAGGACGACAATTAGCGCAATTCCGACGCCTATAGTACCAAAAAACGTGACGCATAGTGTGCGGAGGGAAGCTAGGAATATCGACGGGCGGGCTTGGCTCATTAGACGGTCCTGTAGATGGATCAGATTCTAGACACGCCAATGTTAGGGGATTACAACAAAAAGAAAAAGCCATCCTTGGCATCAGCAGTTCTATTTTGCTTTGGACTCCTTAGGTGACGAGGTCACTTCAACACAAGGAGGAAGGTATAGTGGTCCCCAATGTCTAGGCCAAGAAGTGTGACTATTCTAATTCCCTCATCCGATCTCAACCAGCCATTGCCCAGATAGAAGAGCGTGAATAGCTTTTTTCCTTATGGGCCTGTTTTGACTGGGGTGAGGAAAAACACTTGCATTGATAATCAGCAACTTAACATATCGATGCACGTCTGAGAATGTAACGTGTATTCTGTTTGGTTCTGAGGCCCGAAGGGCCAGCTTATGATAGCCCCACCCGTGAGGGTGGGGTAAAGCAAAAAAGCACTCTGAGCCCTCTCGGGGCGGCTTTTGGTTCCAGAGGATTAAGGTGTTACAAAACACTCTATCCAAAGCGATGGGAGAAGGAAATCGTCTTCTTCTCTGGATCCATGAGTCGGGGCCACAAGTCGCCCTGAGAGGGCTCAGATTGATTATATATCGCACCCCACCCTCACGGGTGGGGCTATCATAAGCTGGCCCTTCGGGCCTCATGAAGGAAATGATAGTGTCTTAGATAATTACGTGTTGATCGGGTGCCCTAAGACAT
>JAJFMA010000278.1 GCA_021772415.1 Chlamydiota bacterium | reverse complement strand
GCGATGACAGGCGCTGCGCCGCCAACGCCTCCGAGAAGAGAGAACAACGTCATATTGAAAACCGACGAAGTAGCACGGCTAAAACGTCCACCTATGCCATCTATAGCGAGTTTTCCAAGCATCTGTTTTTCACGAGGTAATGGCACATAGGCGAGCTCTTTACTGGAGTCAAAAAGCGCGTACTTTGTTGCGCGCTGGACACAGTATTGGACGCTCCCTATTCCGATTGCAATTTGAAGACTTGAAAATCCAGGCAGAAGACGTTCTGCAGCGGGTCCGAGCCCCCAATATGCCACGGAAAAAAACAATAGAGTTGCGATTCCAAAGGCAATGGGCGTACCGAGTGCCACGGCCTTCCACGAATAGCGTCGCATCAGCCACGGCGCCAAAATTAGCGAACAAAAGACCATCAGAATACCGCTCCAAAAGACAATCTGCCCCATATGGTAGCAGTAGTCCTGAGGATTTGGCAGCAGCTCCTTAAGTTTGGCTAAAAACAAAACTTCGCACATCGTATAGGCGACATAATCGGCGAAGACTATAAGCGCCAAAATAATCAGATATTGAGAGCCAAACAGCGTGCGCATGCTCGCCGTAACAGAGGCATGCGCAGCGACTCTATTATTAGCATTTCCTGGGCCATCATCAAGCATACGTGTAAGTAAGAAGAATAACAGCATCACAAGCACACCCACACCCACCAAAACAGCTACGAGAAGCTGGAGTGCGCCGACCCAAGAATCCACCGTCGTCTGCGATGTACACCACAATGTTGCTGGCCCTGCGATGAGTGTCCCCGCGCCGGCACCAAGAAGCAGAGGTGGATAGAGGCGTTTACCGAATTGAACAGGTATACGTTGGTTGACAAAACCCCAAAACAGGAGTGTCAGCACAACGACCTTCCACAGCTCCGCTAGCGCAAAAAATGTTGCGGGCTCCCAATGTCGCCACACCAATAGAGGCCCGTTAAATATGCTAACGGAGCTAGGTGTGACCGCAGCTCGAGCAAAGGTGGGATATAGCCAGTAGGCGAATGCAACATACGCGCACAAAAAAGCTGACACCACCAAAATAAACAGACGCAAGGGACTTGTCACACGCATCAGACGCGACAACACCCACGTTACTAGCACCGCCGCCGGCAATCCCACCCAAAGCTCAAATACCGGCATGAGCTCAGCAGCACCATCAGCGACAACTATGGTGTTGCGCATACTACGAAGCATGGCGCAGTTAACGCTAATGAGTGTGACCAGCAAAAAGAGCACTGTAAAAAGCCTCCATTCTCCTCGACGTATCGTATGCAAGCTGGTCAAAGGACTTGTCATATAGCCTTTAGATTTTGTAGATAGCGCTCGAAGCGTTCGAGAGCCTCTGGCATATTCCTGCGCCCGAAGCCGATGCGAAGGTGCTTTCCTTCATACTGATAGATCGATGCAGGTAGTAGAAGGACACCCTCCTTTTCCACTAAGTCACGAGCAAACTTGTCGGCATCTATATCTAAGTTGAACTTAGGAAATGCGATGCAGCCTCCTTTAGGAGCTATCCACGTGAGCAGTTCAGGATACCGTAAAAAGCAGCTTTCCATCAGCGCATAATTATCCGCAACGATCTTACGCCCTCGATCGAGAATTTCGTTGTGACTGCGCATCGCTATCAATGCCAAAACCTCGCTCGGCGCCCCATTACAAATAGAAGAGTAGTGTTTTGCGTTACCGATATCAGCCATAAGCGCTGCATCACGACACACCAGCCAGCCCACGCGTAGCCCAGGAAGTCCATAGGCTTTGGATAGCACACCCAAACTTAAACCCCGCTCGTACAAATCCGCGACTGGCGTTAGCCTGTCTGCTTCATTTTGTTCTAGGCCACGGTACACTTCATCGGAAAAAATATAGGTGCCGCGTTCGCGAGCAAGCTCAACGATCTTATCGAGTTGAGTCTGCGACAGTAAAGCGCCGGTAGGGTTGTGAGGATAGTTAATCGCAATCAGTCGGGTGTTGGGTCTGAGCGATGCTTCAAACGCCTCAAGGTCCAGCTCCCAGCCCATTTCAGGACTTAACGCAACGGTAGTCACATCGGCGCCCAAAGCTCGTGGTAGGGATTCCAGAGACTGATAGCACGGCGTGATCACAACTACGTGATCTCCCGGCGACACCAACGCTTGCATCGCACACTGTATACCCTCTTCTGCTCCAGTGAAACACGAAAGATCTCCTGGGCTTGCAGAAACGTAATGTTCGGCAATTTCTTCTTTAAGCTGTGGTAAACCGGTACACTCGGTGTAACCCAACGACAGATTTTCCCACATCGCGAGCGTTTCAGCGTCGGCAAGGTTAAGCAGCTCACGCATACTCATGGAATCAACATCGGAAGAACTCAGAAGATAGGGAGCTTTAAACTCCCACTGAGCAAAATACTGTTCTAATAGAAAAGGAGCCAGCTTCATCGTGATATCCTCTATGTATTACGGCATAGTGCCAAATATTTATAGACCGTCGCTCGAGAAATACCTAAAACCTGGGCAACGTGGTCGGCACAGCTCTTAGCTTGGAAGGCCCCCTGTCGATGCAAGTCAGCAACAAGGTCCTGTTTCTGCGCCCGATTGAGAACGTTTTGCGTAAGCCCTCGATCCGTGCAGTAAGTGCGTACATACAGAGCAATTTTCTCTTTGGATTCATCGGCAAAGAGCTGCCCAGGGAGCTGCTGCGCTGAGCCCTCCACCAAAAATGTCGCGAGAGCACGCTGCGCCTGATCCATCAACGTGACATCGAGATTAATGCACATCAACCCCACGGCACTGCCTTGTTCGTCTCGTATCACAGCAGTGGTACTTTTAATCAGTCGCCCATCATCAGACACCGTACGATACGGCTCAAAGACGTCCGGCAAGTTCGTGAGGTCCAGCTCCTCGCCAAGATCCGAAGGATCCCCCAATTCTCGCCCAGAAAAGTTGTTGTAGATGGCAGCAATGGAACCCAAAGCGAGGTCATGTATCACAACCTCAGCGTGTGGCGCCAACAGCTGAGCAATGGAATCTGCTATGGCACCACAAGTTCTTAACTCACTAAGCATACGAAGCCTCTTTAAAACGAGACTATTCTATCTTAAATAAGACATTTTTGTCAACGTCAAGACAAAGGTGACACCTATGTGTGATTCAAAGACTTTTAGGTGTGTAGATGGGAAGGTGTGCACAGGGAAAAGTGGTGGCCAGAGCCGGAATCGAACCGGCGACACAAGGATTTTCAGTCCTCTGCTCTACCAACTGAGCTATCTGGCCCCTGCACGCCAAAAGGATAGGCGAGCAGAGCCATTTTTGCAATGCCAAACTCACAAGGTGTGTTGCAAATCTGGGTTAAGAACAAAAACCTTGAAGTGAGCCGCTTGGCATATAGTTTGTTCACGATACACGAAAGAAAACCCAAAGACGCGAAGCAGTAGAGGCGCTAAGACGTCTCGTCACTTTAAAAGTATCCGCAAATTATGATGTTAAGTGCACAGAGAAACGGATTGCCTGGTACCGAACCAAACTTTTTTTTTCCTTGGCGTCTTTGAATCTTTGCATCTTTGCGTTTCTATCGCGCATGTAGCAAGCCGTTTGGCACACGGCGGGGGAATGAATGACAAGAGCTAGCTAAGGATATAGATGATTACGCTTGTATCTACCGTGGGGCGCCCACTTTGCGGTATACGTCACCTTGCTGATGCTTCGTGCCGCCTCCAAGACGTAACATATCGCGGACGATGTTAGTGGCTTCACTGATTTGATAGCTGTCGATATCAAAACCTCCACCACCCCCAACAGCTACATAGGAGCCACCATCGACAAGGTCGCGCAGATAGCGCTGGTAGTCTATATCATCGCGTACACGCCTGACACTACCTTCACGTAGCGACGGTATCATCTGCTGCCATGCTTTCGATCTTACTTGCAAGGTAGGTAAATAGTAGCGTTCGTACCAGCCTCGGGCTCGAGGTTCAATATCCCACAACTTATCCTGGAAAGCGGAATGCATGCTGTCGCCAGCGACAGTATCATCGAGATAGCTTTCTCCTACCGCCATTTTGCTGTAGGCCCCGGAGAGAATGACATCTGCTTCCACACCGCGTAGCTGCGTAGACAACCCAGAGACGGTGTAATATTGGCCGACGGTAACCTTGAAGGCTGAAGAGCCATCACTGTCGGTTACTGTCTGCGCCTGAATGGTCCCCTTACCATAGGTGTGCTGATCTCCCACAACAAGGGCCACACCATAATCCTGGAGTGCTTGAGCGACGATTTCGGCTGCCGACGCCGTCATACGCGACGTGAGCACTACCATGGGTCCGTCATAGGAGGTCTCACCATCTAGATCCCTGTAGTAGTGTTGCTCACCTGTGGAATAGCGAGACATCACAACGACACCATTGGTAATAAATAGCCCCGCCACCTTCACTGCTTGAGTGAGATAGCCCCCGCTATTATCACGCAGATCGAGAACAAGGCCGAGAAGCTTGCCTTCTTTCTTTAAAGCATTAATGGCATTTTCCACATCAGACGCAGCGCTAATCTGTCCCGGACCTTCGTAGAACGAATAAAGAGTAATTCTTCCAATAATGCCGTCCATGAAAGGTTCGAAGCTGGTATCCACACGCTCGTCATCTACGATGATCATATCCGGCTTCAAGTGCACATCTGAGAACGAGGTGTTGTCACCTGAACCTCTGCGAACGCTTAATTCAACAGTGGCGTGCTGTTTGCCACGCACTTTACCTACGACCTCGTCTAGCGATAGCCCCAATAGGGACTCACCGTTAATTTTTACCAGCCTATCTTCAGGCTTAATCAACCCGCTACGCTCTGCAGGACTGTTTTTAAGGAGTTCGGTGATGACAAAGCCGTCCAACATCTCCGTGAGCACAACACCGATTCCCACAAAGCCCTTCTCAAGACGCAGCTTCATATCCCACGCTTCTGATTCATCCATGAATGAGGAATGAGGGTCCAAGCTTCTTGCTAGAGCCTGTAGTACATGTGTGGCAAAGAAATGTTCGCGATCTCGACTCGAGAGCTCTGCGCCAGCGAGGGTTTCATACAGATATTCGTTTTCATAGCGCCGTAGATAGC
The DNA here is from genome assembly GCA_021772415.1 of Chlamydiota bacterium. GTDB lineage: Bacteria > Chlamydiota > Chlamydiia > Chlamydiales > JAJFMA01 > JAJFMA01. The sequence goes on along the minus strand of JAJFMA010000278.1, from coordinate 17,151 downwards.
TCTCATAGCGCTGAACCACGAGTGCCTGGTTATCCATCACCTCGTTAATTCCAAAACGCTCCATAAGCCCGTCAGCGTAATCGAGAAAATGCAGTCGGCTACGTTGGTCCAATTCATTTAAATTCCTTGCATAGACGTCCCAACCACCAGAATATCCAGATTGTGTCGCTCCAATACGGTGTCTGCGCTCGGCTTCAAAAAGCAGCGCCCCCGCATCACGTAGCATCACAGCGCGATTCTCGCGAACCCGCAGTATCGCCTTTGCCACGACCTCGTTCAGCTCATGAAAAAATCCAAAATCATCACGACGGTACTCTTGCGTAATCTTAAGTAGACGTCCACGCGACATGTTTTGGTAGGAGCGGAATTGCTCGTCGAGCAGATAGATGCGCTCAGGATCGGCTTCTTCCAAAAATACAAGTATAGCTTCCTGTAAGGCGTCCGGGTTGAGCACGCGCGTTTCAATGTGCTGATCCAGCATCGTACGCATGATCGGTTTGACTTCAGAAATAGTGAGCTGCTCGTCCGCCGCTACGACCCCTCGTGGAAGCACACACAGTAGTGAAGACAGTACGATCCAGGACATTCGGGTCAAATTCATTATTTTTCTCCCTTGTGGAGCCAATGCAGTGTTCAAACAACACAGAATCTCCATTCTCTTATGCAAGAACGCTGCCAGAGGAAAGATCCAAAAATTAAAATAAAATACCCCCATATGTATATTATACTAAATATTTTATATAAAAACTTAAGTTTTACAATATATTTTAGTTTAAAAATAGTTTTTACCTATTTTACATATATTTACTGGTGAATATTGAATTATTTACCGGTGTTCGTGCCCGATCACAAGCTTCTTTTTGTTCATCTTCCGTTGGTGGGACATAATGGATAAGGCCATCTCATGTGTCTCTGGAAATGGACGAGGTAGACTGCGCAGCAGCATTGGACATTCGATTGCAAGGGGCAACGCTTTAGTCGAAAATATACCCCCATGACTCCGCTTTCCTTGCTTTTCTACATCGCCTGAAAAAACAGGAATGGGCAGGAAAACAGGAACGGGCAGGAAAGGAGGAAGGAACAAATACGTGACTTGTAGACGTCCTCCCTCATCCGAACTCTGAAGCTCTGTGCCTCTGAGGTGGTTTCCAGGGGAAGAAGGGGAGGAATAGTTGCCTATTTACTCGTCGGGCTTTTCTTCGGGAAATGGAGGGAGGTCTTCAACACTTCTAAGTCCAAAGTGCTCGAGGAAGTTTTTGCTCACACCATAGAGAGTCGGGCGCCCTGGGGCTTCGAGTTTACCGACGGCTTCGACAAGCTCGCGCTCTAATAAGCTGTGAAGAACACCGGAGCTGTCTACGCCGCGTAAAGCTTCGATCTGTGGACGCGTGATAGGCTGGCGGTAAGCGATAATTGCCAGTACCTCGGTGGCGGCTGGAGAAAGGCGCTCGGCTTTAGGCGCTCCAAGGAGCTCCTCGACATAGGAGCCATACTCGCGACGTGTACGCAGGGTAAAACCTTCAGCGATCTCTTCGAGCTGGTACGCCCGCTCTTGGTTATCAAATTCTTCACGCATTTCATCGAGTATTTCGCGTAGTTCACTGCCTCGAAGGGGCTGCTCTTGAGAGACAATAGTGCGTAGCTTGTTAAGGGGCACAGGATGGGTACTTGCAAAAAGCAATGCTTCGATAATCCGTTTGGCGCGGCTACGCTCGGCCGCGGGGTCGCGCTCATCAAGAATCGAGCCTTCTATCTGATCTTGGACTTCGGTCATGACTCCTCCGTCTGGGGTTCAAGCCAGATTAGGCCACTAGAGAGCTCGCGCAGGATCTGCAACTCACTGCACTTCATAAGTTCTAGGATAGCAAGAAATGTCACAATAAGCTCATCACGTACGACGCAAGCTCCGAACAGCTCATCGAGCTCAATCCTATTCTGGAGACGTAGGCGCCCTCGCAAGTCACGCAGTTTATCACTAACTTTGTAGATCTCTTCTTTGATGGCCTTTTTGGGCTCGGGGGAGCGCATCGCCACACGCCCAAAGATTTCGGCAAGCTGCTCAATGCTAAGGTGTTCCACACCAGATCTAGCCTGCTTGGGCTCTTCTTGAAAGGTAATAAGCCCCCGTGCATAACTTCCCACACGTCCAGCTTCACGCTCCTGCAGCTTAACAGCGAGTTCTTTGATGTGGCAGTACTCGACGAGCTGGTGGATGATTCCAAAGCCAAGAGCTTCTTCAAGGTCTTCGAACTCTTCCTCCAAGGGGGCCCTGGGGAGGAGGGTTCGGCTCTTGAGGAGAAGTAGCGCCGCCAGCGTTCCCACGAACTCGGCGCCTTGCTCAAGCTTAGCGCCGCCTTCAGCATCATGAGTGAACTGTGCCGCCACAAGGCGCAATGCGACCTCGCAGATATCGATTTCCCGCTTCTGTACAAGTTGGTACAGGCATTCGAGAGGACCGGAGAAGTTGTCCAGCGAGCAATGGACCTGGCGCAAAGTGGTGATTAACATAAGCACCAAGTTTAGCAAAAATCGGGGTTTTCCACCAGAGGGAGACGCTCTGCTGGACGCAATGGCCACAGATCCTGTAATCTATGTGGCCAATTGGTGAAATTATGGTCGACGCAGACATCCGCTCAATACTCTATCTTCCGCTAGGCTTGCTGCCCGCGGGGTTCTTCGCTGCCCGCATTTTGGTACAGTGGTTCCAGAGTGAGAAAACGCAGACGTCCTTTGTAAGTCCGCTATTTTGGCGCCTATCGCTCATTGGAAATCTGCTGCTCATGAGCCACTATATCGTTCAGGTTCAGTTCCCTTTTGCTTTGCTTCAGGGCGCCAACTCCGTGATTTCATGGCGGAACCTCAACCTCCTCAATGACGCTAAACGCACGAGCACCAAAACAGCGTTATATGTGATGCTCGGAGTCACGGTAGGGATTACACTGCTCTTTATCGCACAGAGCTACTTTTTCATTGGAGAGCTCGACTGGATACGCACTCCGACAAAGCCTTGGGACCAAACCCGCCAACACCATGCTCTCGCATGGCACATCTTCGGAAGCGTAGGCGGCATCATCTTTGGGAGCCGCTTCTGGGTCCAATGGTGGCTCGCCGAGAAGACGCAAACATCACAGCTGCCATCTATCTTCTGGTACTTAAGTGTCGTAGGTAGTGTCATGATCGCCGTCTATTCCTTCTACATCCACGACACCGTCATGGTCACCTATAACCTCTTCGCCCTCGTTCCCTACTTGCGTAACATCGTATTCATGAAACGCCGTAATGCAACCAGCGCCTAATGTTTGCTCAGCTTTTTGGCACCACAAGCTACCAAAGTCCCGAGCCCGACCCACAAGATAGCAAAAGCACCCTCTTCCACCGTGACGTGTGGATGGGCCGCAAGGTAGCAGTCGAGAAGCACCTCGCCAATGGTAAGAACCCCAACACTAGGGATGCGGAGCGGCAGACACCTCTGCACGACGCTGCATGGCGAGGGCGCGCGTGGATTACACGCAAGCTCGTCGAAGGCGGCGCTGATGTCAACGGCCGAGACCAGCAAGATATCACTCCACTTCACTGCGCAGCCATCCGAGGACATACTAGAACTGTGCGTGTACTTCTAGACCTCGGCGCTAAAGCCTGGGCGAAAGATTGCCGCAAGCAAGACGTGCTTTATTGGGCAGCGTACGGAGGAGATGTCGAAGTCATCCAAATCCTCCGCAGAGCATGGCCGGGGCGCAATATCGACGCCACCGACCACTGTGGAAAGACTGCACTGCGCGCAGCCGCAAAATATGGACACATTGCCGCTGTCAACGCACTGATGGGTTATGGCGCCAACCCCAACAAAATCGATAAACGACGCGGGTGGACGCCCATGCATGTGGCAGCCTATCACGGCCGCTTAGATGTAGTGGATAAACTCCAGGAATGGGGCGGAGACCTCACCATTAAAGATACAGACGGAAATACTCCCAATGATTTGTTGGGTAAAGCAGGTTTAGGTGCCCAGTTCCGCTACTGGACGCACTTAACTATGAAATTCTTCTACGATCATAACCAAAAACAATAGCGCTCCCATGCCCACGCCAAACATCCGTATCCGCGAGTACCATCCAGACGATGCCGAGGCATTAGCGCGTATTTTCTACGACACCTTCCACAAGATTAACATCCGGGACTACACACGAGAGCAAGTGGAGGCGGTTGCCCCAAAAGACAGGCTTGCCCCAGGCCCGTGGGCCAGGAAATTTGCTCAAACAGAGCCACTCGTTGCTGTTGTTGATGGGCAAATTGTGGGGTTTGCGGAGTTCGAACCAGATGGCCATATCGACTGCTTCTACTGCCACCACGAATGGATTCGACGCGGCGTGGGCACAGCGCTGATGCATGTCATCCATGACAAAGCGCATAAACTCGGTATACAGCGCATCTTCGCACGCGTGAGTATCACGGCTAAGCCGTTCTTTGAAAAGCACGGTTTCAGTACCCTTAACGAAGTAACCGTGATCCGAAACGGCATAGAAATCCTCAGCTTTAACATGGAAAAAATCCTTTAATATGGCCGAATCACAACGCATCTCTCGCCTTGGCAGCTATGGCTTGGTGATCCAAGATAATAAAGTTCTCCTCACCAACAAGAAGTCAGGTCCTTACTTAGGTCTGTGGGACCTTCCAGGAGGAGCTATAGAATTTGGAGAAACGCCCGAGACCGCGTTAATACGTGAAATTCTTGAGGAAACTGCATCTGCAGCTAAAACTCTTACCCTCTTCGACACAGCCACTTTTACAGGAACCTACGCTATTAAAGGGGTGATGGTCAAATTTCATCACATCGGCATCCTCTTTCAGGTTGCTGATATCACGCCGGTAGAGCACGCCATTCCCGAAGAAGAAGTTCGCTGGGTAAACCATAAGAACTTAAATTTGGACGAGCTCACCCCTATTGCCAAAGCAGCGATCATGCGACTAAACTCTGGAACACCCCTATGACTCACTTCATCATTCTAATGCTGCACATCGCCGCAGGCATACTAGCGCTGCTTTTTTTTGCGATCCCGCTTGTGACGCACAAAGGTGGCCAGGCTCACATTGGGGCAGGGCGAGCCTACCTACTGGCCATGGTCGTTGTGGCCTTCTCGGCCTTTGTTTTGTGCACTCACCGACTGCTTGACGACGCCAGCAGCGCAGCGCAAACCAACATGGCGTGGCTTCTGATTTTCATCAGTATCCTTGCCTTAGCTGCGGGTTGGTTTGGCGTTCGCGTATTGCGTTTTAAAAATCGCAAAACCCGCCATCAACGCCCCATAGACCTAATTTTACCCGCCATTCTTAGCGTCTCTGCACTAGCAATTGGTTGGTACGGATGGATCCAAGAAAACACGCTGCTCACACTGTTTTCTGTTGTAGGCGTTGTCGTCGGCGCCAAGCAGCTGCACTACTGGCTCACACCACCCACGGAGACGATGCATTGGTGGTATGCGCATATGGCGGGAATGATCACCTGCTGTATCGCTACAGTAACGGCCTTCCTGGTGACAGCAGTGCCGCGGCTGCTAGGGTGGGACCATACCCCGATCCTCCTATGGTTTGCCCCAGCGCTCATCATGGGAGGCTTACTTGAGGTTTGGACTAAGCGCTACAAAAAGCAGTTCAACAGATCTCCCCGCAAATAAACGGCGTGCTATCCAGCGTCTCAAAGAAAAACCACAGAGCCACAGAGATCGGATGAGAAGTAGCCTCCCACGGGGTCTGACAACAAACAACTCGTAGAACTTCGTTCATAATTATGATATAAGGAAAATTCTAATTATATAAGCGCACAAAATGAACAACGGATGGTAACTCCTGCGTTATAGAGACACTGCACTGACAGAGAGATGTCTATTGAGTATCCTTCGACAGTACACGGCTATAACTGTGCGATGCGCTAGCTCTTTAATGCTAACATGCTGTCTATTAGCCACAAGCTGTCGAACGGCTAAAATCCAACATCCTACAGATACACGCCAAGAAAATGTCTGGAAGGATGTACCAAGGCTCTATCGAGATGACGAAGATATCGAAATTTGCGGTCCTCTGTCACTCGCCAACGCAGTGGAAATTTCACTCGATAATCACTGGGAGATTCGCTATCAGTCCACAGAACTCTGGGCACGAAAACAGCAAGCTGTATCAGATTTTCTCGCATTGTGGCCAAAGTTCGATTTTAGATTGGATCAAGCCTACCGTTTTTCTCCCTTGTTGACGATTGGAAGCGCCCCTACTGCAGAGCAAGTCACGAGCCGATGGAGTGTCGAAAGCTCCCAAGAGCTACTAAACTGGGCTCTTGATGGGTATCGAGCCAGGCAATCGGCAAGAAGCGTTGTTCTTCTAGATCAACAGCATCTGCGCATCAGGCAAAACACCGTGTTCGATGTCGTAAAAAGCTACTGGCTCACTCGTGCTTACAGCCAGATTCTACGCGATGGCCACTATCTATCGGAGCGCTTAGACGAGCGTATTCTCACCTTAGACAGGCAAGTCGAAGACCATGTAATCTCCCGCCAGCAAGCACTAGATGAGCACGCTAGGCTTTTGGAGCTCAAAGAAAATCTAGTCCAATACAAGGGGCTTTTCCATGAGTCGCAGGCTCGCCTACTTACCCTGATGGGCTTGCATCCATGCACATCTGTTGACTTCGAGAATATTGAACTCAAACAACCAAATCAGTGGGACCTCGATATCGCCAATCTCGAGTCGGCTGCCCTACACCTACGTCCTGAACTGTATGTGAAGGATATGGAACAGGAAATTTCGCAACTGCAAGCGCGCTCCAATTTTGCAGCGTTGTTTCCAACGGTAAGGCTCTTTGGCAACTACAACGAAGACTACAACCAGTTTCTAGTCTATCAAGACTGGGTAGAGGTCGGCTTCCGTTTAACCCAAAACATCGTAAATCTTCCTTCGCAGTGGTGGGCTTACAAAGCCTCCAACACACAGGCTCGATTCTCTGAATACGAACGACTTGCCACGTCTGTAGCCATCATTGGGCAGTTACATCTTGCACTCATCGCTCTGCAAAGCACTGAAGATCTCTACAACGACAGTTGGGAGCAATATTGTATTGCCGAGGAACAGGTAGAGCTTGCTAAACTCGAACGCAGTGAAGGCCTGCGCCATGATGCCGAAATATTGCAGATGGAACTCAATGCCTATGTTTTCAAGGCCGAAGCTCTGGTACTACACGCGCGCTATCTATCTGCTGTCGAAGGAGTAGCGAATTCTGTAGGCGTCCCGCTGATAGGCTATGGCCTCGAAGTCGACCACATGCAACTTTCCAACCAAAACGAAATGGGGCATTGTGGCTTGTAACTATGAATAGCTTAGCAACCATGAAGCAGCTGATGATAAAAAAACGTTGGCAATTTCTACTCTCCACACTAATCGCCTATGTGTCGCTAACTCCACTCAATGCCGAAAATTCCGCGACTCAAATGCTCGCTCTTAAGTCGGCCAAAAAGTGGGCGGTAACCGACACAAGAGACAAAGTAAGAGCTTCCTCAGACGAAACCAATAGATTGATTTCTCAGGCACTTCGGCCCAGTGATAACCTCCCCCCTCCTCCTATGAGAGAGACGTCTATCAAAACCGAGGCCGCCTCCGATGCAAAAGTGTGGATGGTGATTGAGGCTGGACAGCACGCGCTACTTTCATCCCAGGTTAGCAGCTCAGTGCAAACGATAAATAAGCGGATGGGACAAGCAATTTCAGCAGGTGAAGAGCTAGTCTCGCTAGATCCAACGCTCTTTGCTGCGAGGGAGCAGAAAGCATACTCGGAGTTGCAGGTTGCGCTCGCCTTACAACAAAAAATCGAACGCCTGTACAGTGATCGCGCTGCATCAGATGTGGAGCTGGCGGAGGTGCAAGCTAAAACTGCGGGAGCAGAAGCCGATTACATCATTGCCAATGAACAACTCCAGCAGTGCTTCATATGCAGCCCCTTCAGCGGAAGGGTTATGCGTGTTTTTGTAGAAGAGCACGCATTCGTTGACCGTGGAACCCCCATTATTGAAGTGCTCAATGACGAATGGCTGGAAGGTTCTCTATTCGTTCCGTTTTCAGCGTTAAAATATCTGTACATCGGAAAAAAAATACCCACTCATCTTACCCAAGACGAACATCCCATCGTAGCGACCATCAGCGAAATTGATTCCGGCGTAGACCCCGCCAGCGCGACAGTGAGAATCCGAGTGCGCATCGATAACACTGATCGAAGCATCCGCCCTGGCCAAATGGCAGAGATTCCAGTATCTGCCCTCGTTGCTTCCTATCAAGGAGCTATCGGCAATGACTGACACTCCATACAGCCAGGATATGGAGCGCGCAGCGCACCTGGCAAAACTACAGCTCAAAGCTCTCGAAGCCAAAACCGCAAGCGATCTCTACTTCATCATCGTCAATGACGCAATCAAGCTCCTTCACTATGACCGAGCCATCCTTTGGAAATGGGAAGCCGACCAACCAAAGATAGTCGCGGTGTCTGGGCAGGTGGACATAGCTCCTAAAAGCGCCTTGGAGCAGCAGCTGCAGGCTGTGTTAGAATCCATTAACACTCTCCAAAGCCCTCAAAGGTTGGATGAAACAGCGTTTAAAGATTCCGGCAAGGAGTGGCAAACCCTTCTTAGCCGCTCCCCAATACACGCAGCATACTGGGTACCTCTAGGCACGGATAGCCATAGCCACTACTTTGTTTGGTTCGAGCAATGGGACGAAGAACCCTGGAGTGATGATGACCTACAGCTCATGAGCTATCTTGGGCGTGCTTTCCACGCATCTCTGGAGCACTTGCACCCACGTTGGAAGCAACATGTGTGGAACAAACGCATTTGGATGCTCTCAGCGACGTGTCTCTTGGCGACACTTATGCTTGTCCACGTCCCTCTGCGTATTGTGGCTCCATGCGAGGTCATACCGGAAGACCCTGTCGTTATAGCCACTCCTATTTCTGGGGTCATCGACGAGGTAATCGTATCTGCCGGCGACCGGGTAATGAAAGGTGACCCACTAATAGAATATCAGCGTGAATCCCCCATATATGAAGCGCGAGTCGCTAGAAAAAACTTCGAAGTCGCAGACACCAAATATCGGGTTGCGCTAGCGGCCACAGCAGCAGACAGAAACAGAGAGACAGGAGAACTCTATACCCTCCAACTACAGCGTCAAAGAGCTCTAGCTGAATTGGAGCACGCTGAGTATCGCCTTTCACAAATACGTGTTAAGGCTCCCATTGAAGGAACAATTGAGATCGACCGGCCGGAGAATTTTCGCAACAAACCGGTAGAAGTCGGCGAAAAAATCCTGACCATATTTGACCCCGCTAAGACAATTGTAAAAATCTGGATTCCTCAAGGAGACAACGTCACAATCGATAAAAAACGCTCCATCAGTGTCCTACTGTCGACTCGTCCCTCGGAAACTATAGAGGCCACGCTACGCTACATCAGCGGTAGACTCACAACGGACCCTAAAGGCGTTCCAAGCTACGAGGCCGAGGCCGACTGGAATGAGCCCTTCGAAGGGAACATCGGCCTCACTGGTACCGCAATTCTATATGGAGAAAAAGTCTCGCTCTTCTACTGGCTTATTCGACGCCCTTGGGCCACTGTCCGTGAATTCCTAGCACTATAACCCCTGATTGTGCCCTAATCTAGTTCGCTCAGGCAATTTTAAACGCCCATCTATGACCTTTAAAATTACCTGACCAGCGATTATCCCAAGGGAAAATAGAGATTGGCCATGTACGCTAAAATAAACAGCATCAATTTCAGACAAAATCCTTGTTTGGTTCTTGCCGATATATGACGCAGTATTCTGCTGATAATGCTGCTGAATGCTGTTTCAATGCGGTTGCGGATTAGGACACAATCGGGGGTATAAAAAAGGCACTGAATAATATCAGCGCCTTATGAAGATTTAGACAACCAAAATCTAAGCCTTCTTACCTCCCTTTCCATAGCCGTGTGGAGGACCATCTTCATCGTCTTCCATCAGCAAAGCCATGAGTCCTTTACCATGTCCTTGGCCGGGATGACCACTGTCACCCACGCCGTCGGGCAGGCCGTAGGAGGCAACCCCTCCAATACCAAATCCAAGCCCGTAGCCAATGTAAATATCATCGCCTACAATGCTCGCTGCGCTAGCAGAAAACACATCTACTGGACCAGGAAGGTCAAATATAGCGTCCTGGAACAACACTGTGGCATCGCTGGCGTCTAAAAGCCGCATTGTGCCAAAGTGCGTGGTATGGATGAGCACTCCATTGACATACGTTACAGGAGCTATCGAGAGCCCCGGTGTTATGTCTTCCCAAATTAAGTAGTCTGGGTCGTCGTTAATTGCCTTTTCTATGTCTATGGCAACTAACTTCGAAGATCCAGCGAAGAAAAAGTTGGGATCCGTGTCTAGGCTGACACGAGTACCGTCTTCAAGCTGAACAGCGTGGGATGCTACATACAGAACCCCATCCGCTACAGCTCCCGATCCTTGGAATCCACCAAAAGTAGACCCTGGGTCGAGCTCTATAGTCTTCAACAACTCTCCAGTTACCCTATTTAGAATGTGGTAATTTCCGGCCTTGTCTCCAACACCAACCAAATCTAGATCATGATGCTTCTCATGACCAAATCCATTCCCTTGGAAATCATCGTGGGCATGCTTCTGATGCCCTAATCCCTTGCCTCCTTCATCGTTGAGATCGATGGAGAAAAGGTTAGGATGAGCACCAACATCCCAGTCTGGACCATCAGGATACAGGAATTCCGACCAGACGTCGCCTTCCGTAAACTGGTAACTCCATTCCAGAGAACCATTCTCAATATTCAAAGCCAGCAGCGAGTCGGTAAAGGGACTTGCTTCAGGCTCATAACTTTGACCCACACCGATATACAGAAGACCTAGTTCCAGGTCCACTGCAGGTGAAGACCAAACGCCGGCACCTCCACCAAATTCCGGATTAGGCTGTTCCTGATCCGAAGTGGTAAAGAAACGCCAAACTTCATCTCCCGTGAAGCGATCCATCGCCACAATGCTACCGCGTGCAGTGTAGTCTATGACTCCTGGCTGCAAGTAGTTCTGTGTCGACGCCACGCCAACGATGACTAAATCACCGACGACGATGGCATCGCCAGTGTAATCGTTGACAGGAGAAAAGTCTGGGTTAGGATTTTGAATGGTGTTGAGGTCAGTTTGCCAGACGACCGAGCCGTCATCTCGGTCTAGGGCGGTCATAAAGTTATCCGATACATAGATGTAGTCTTCGGTAATAACGGGAGTGGTAGCTAACTCCTCACCAGGAAGAGTCACCTGCCAAATCAAAGACCCATCGTCTGCATCAACTGCATACACGCGCCCACCGGCATCGTTGTAAAAGACCACTCCATCCGCAATGGCTGGGTGGCCTGCTACATCCGCGTTCGTTCCAGTTACTCCATTAGGCGTCGCATCAAAGGTGACGGTCTGCCAATTCTTTTGCAGTAACGGAGCTGTATCAACATTTATCGAGCTATCTTCGACCGCATTACTGTTCTCATAATCCACGCTAAAGGCCGCCCATTCCCCGTCAAGCGCGCTCTGCGCCTCGGCAATGGCCCCCATCAGAGCAGCATCAAACACAATACGTTCTTCTAGCTCTTCAATATATAAACCCAATTGAGATCTCCTTAATAAAGATTTATACAAAAGAGAGAAATATAAATAATTATGTAAACTCTCCCATTGTAATATTATCACATAATAATTTTATTTTCAAGGGTCCGTTTAATAAAATCTAACAGATTCGGGTATGCTAAATCCCACTTTCTTGCCATATCAGGCTATGGACAAACCGCAGTCCATCACTTAACCACGAACGCCAAGGACCTCGTAGATGCACTGTTCCGCTAGCTCCTAGTCGGGGTAGTGGCCGCTGACTATCACTGAGCTCGAGCTTTAAGAAATAGAGACTTTCTACCATGTCTAGATTCCCAGTGTTAGAGTTCTTCTGTACAGGAATGTTTCCTCCATAAATAGACGCCACCTGTGGATGAGTAAGCTGATTCATTTTCACCTGTGACGCTGTGATGACCGTGACGCTCCAATAGTCTGTCGATCCAGACACGCTAAAATACCCTTGTGCGCCGGCTTCAAAAAAGTCCAGCTGAGACTCCGGTAGAAATGCGACGACTTCCAAAAGATTTTCGTCGGCGATTTCACCAAGTATTTGATGCCTATGTACATACGATCCCGGCTTCAAAGAGCTATCCCATCCAACGATAGTACCTCCTACTTTAGCCCGGATTTCTCCCAGCTCATGTAATGCCTGGGTTGCCTCGAGGCTAAGCGATTTGGCTTGTAATTCAGCGATTTTAGCCGGTACAACGGTCCTTTTACTGTCGTCGGCGTAAGCAAAACGCGCCTCAACTAGAGCTAGCTCGCGGTCAATCTCTGCCAAACGCTCTCTGTATTCGAGATCGGTGGAGCGCACCTTAACGATCAGCTGCTCGGGCGCTACCTCATCACCCTGTTTTACAGCCACAGCCTGCAATTCCCCTCCCATGGGAGAGACAATAATTTGCTTATGCTTGCTAGTCACCACACCCGTCATGTTCACCATATGCGGCCATGGCAACGCCACCCACAAGAAAAACAAAGAAACTACTGTAAGGGATGTCGCAAAGCGTCGATTCATTTTGATGTAACCTCTTAACGAGTATGTTTTCTTTACTTCGGAGACTACCGGCAAAACGATAAAGACAGCGATCTCAACGAGGAAAAGTAGGATCCCGATAGATTTCGTGAACTTAAAGTAAATAACGAGAGCGATGGTAGTATACAAAAACAGGCGATAGATCCATGTGTAGACCGAATAAACCACCATTCCCCAGATGCGCTTACTGCGCAATCCCGGCATCGGCGGAAGAAGATCCAGGCCTAACAAAGCCTTCCGCAGACGCCACCGGGCTACACGAAATGCACGGCTCTGGAGGTTGTCAATACCCCACAGGTCTGACAGCAGATAGTATCCATCAAAACGCATGGCAGGATTCAAGTTGAGCAGCAATGTCATCACCCACGTTAAGGATGCGATCAAGAAGAACACACTCTGCATGACGCCAGGTTTAACAAGTGCCCAACCCAAGGAAGCCAATCCTGCGATAACCAATTCAGCAGCAACGCCAGCAAAGGATATCGCGAATCTCTGGCTACGTTTTTTGAGTTTCCAAGAATCAGTAACATCGGTGTAGAGAAGCGGCCAAAACACTATGAACGCTACCCCCATGGTAGGAACACGTACTCCGAAGTTCTTTGCCACATAAGCGTGGGAAAATTCATGGACAAATTTAACCCCTGTGAGGGTTAAAGCATAAGCCACAAACCCGGTAGGACTAAAGAAAAAAGTGAATGTGTTCCAGAACTCGTCGAAGCGACGAAAGAGCAAGGTCACGCCAAGAACCGTTATGAGCGCATATAACCGCAGTGCCCACGTACTTCCAAGTGGCCGAACATAGGGCAAAGTACGCTCCAGGAAACGGTCTGGACTCAAAATGGGAATGCGAATGAATAGGTAGTACAAAAGAGCTTTCTTATATTTCTGCAGTCTCTTCTGATGAAGCTCTTTGGACAGCTCCTGGCTTGAGCGCCAAACCTCTAATAGATTGGCATTTTCCGCCTGCTGAAAGTACCTGTGCACCTCTAATGGGGTAACACGTAAGGTCGTATCCCGTTGCAGAGTATCCATGAGCTCTCTGACAGTAATTCCATCACGCAGGTGTTTGTGTAGAGTCGCTTCTGACCAAGTTAGTCGATAGAACTTTGTTCGAACTGCATCATACAAAGCCCACATTGGATTTCCATCGCCGTCAGGAGCTATCTCTATCAGCTCAAGATCGCGGCGAAATCGCGGTAACGCCCGATCCAAATCGACTTCTAGCTGTTCCATATGCGGGACTTTTCTATTCCATTGATGTGTCGGCTACTTGCTCTACAGGCTCTCGAGAGTCTAATTCCTTTTGGGGGAATTGGGAGTTCTGCTCGTCAAGATAGGCGCGATGGGCCAGATGATTTTTTGCGGCATCTGTCAGTTTAGCCTCGTAACCACCTACGGATCCAAGTATATGATCTATATCACAGTATTGAAGCAATCCTGGTATCTTTTTAGGGTAGACGCGCATACCCAGAAGCAGATTTTGATACCCTGCTACTCCAATCGTTGGGTTATCGCCCCATTCATGAACAAACAATTCTGATTCATGGACCGGCAAAATTCCGCTGTGCCATAAGTCAAGTATATGGCGAGCTCCGTCCGGCACGCGAGTTTCATGCTGATTGGCGCGCCAAAAAGCGGTATCTGCTCTCTGTGTTGCGTAGTAGTGCAAGAAAGTAAAATCGCGGATTTGCTTTGAAAGACGAGTCATGACGGTATTGTAGGCATGAGTACGCTCCGGACTAAACGAACAGTCGGGAAAATAGCGTAGCAAGGTCTCTATGCCCCGCTGCGTTTGATACAAATCTGTGGAGTGTAATGGCTCAATCGACCCGGCCGATGAACCGATAGAAACGCAGTTTTTCACCCATGGCCGCTCAGTTCTCCCCGTTCGCATGGAGATGGTTTTTGGCTGGTGAATGAGCTTAGCATTCCCTATTTGTGCACGTAGCTCGGCCTCGGCCTCATCGTCAGAGACAAAGGCACTTGAATAGACGTAACCGACACTCATACGAGACTGCAGGGGGATACGCCACATCCAACCGTCTTTGAGAGCTGTAGCCCTTGTATAGGTACTGAGAGCACGATCCTCATGGGCTGTGGATGCCACACAAGCACGATCGCAAAGAAGAGTGTCGGAATAAGATCGAAAGCTCTCGCCCAAGGCTCTGTTAATCAAAAGCCCATCTAATTCCGTACAGTCGATAAACAGCTCAGCAGAAAGCTCTCCGTGTTTCTCAGTCCTTATCGACTCGACGAAACCCTGCTTGCCAATTTTCACATCTTGCACATGGTCAACCATGTGCTGCACACCCGCCTTGGTGCAATAGCTCTTGCAGTACTGCCTAAATAGTTCGGCATCGAAGTGGTAAGCGTACTTTACACTGCCACGCCCAATGAAATTCATCTGGTGAAGCATTTTAGGCGCTCGTCCCATCTCCATCAACTTGCAACTCAGAGAATTGTCTACCTGCCAGCTGGTCTCCCGCCCCTGCATCTTCGCTGCCAACCACACATCCTTAAACGAAAAACCATTGAGGGTAAGATTGGAATCCGAGAAGGGGTTCGCCCAATAGTGACAACGATCGGGCCACAACCAGTTTTCAAAACGGCTCCCCAGCGTAAATGACGCATCACACGCACTCATCCACGAACCTTCGGGAATGCCTACTGTGTGAAAGAAACGCTGAAACCAGGGCACTGACGTCTCTCCCACACCCTCTGTAGGTAAAGAGCCCGATTCGACCAAAGTAATGTTACATTTTCGTCTGCTAAATTTTGACAGATAGAAAGCCAAGTAAGTCGCTGTCAGCCAACCCGCTGTACCGCCGCCAAGGATAAGAACGTTCTGAATCGGTTTTCCGGTCTGCTCTGTCACGAAAGCCCCTCCAACTTAGCCATTTTTGCTCGCCGTCGCTATACTTTACGTATTATCCCTTTCCAGACAAAACGGCAAGCTCTACGAACGGGGGATCAAGAGTCTGATGGCAGGCACAGGATAATGAGCGGCCTACAGCTACCCTACGGAGTAATTTTTGAGTGAAAGAGCATTCGCCGCTTTAGTTGTACGCTTCACTGCCAAATTCTTAAAATAATGAAGCACGGTGGAGGGGAGTGTCGATGCGAGCTTATGGACCCACTCACCATAGCGCCCTTTTTTCATAATGCGTGCGCTCATAGCCGCTAAAGCTTGATTTTGCTTCACAAAAGGTCGCATCAATTTCTCGTAGCCACCATAAGCTAGCGCATAATCTCCATGCGCCTCCGCAAGCTCGCCCGCCAAAACGTATGCGCCAGCTATCGCCACACTAGTCCCCTGTCCTGACATAGGAGTGGCCGAATACGCCGCATCACCAACTAACACAACACGCCCTGTCGACCAACGGGGCATATGAATTTGTGCCATCGTGTCAAAAAAGAAATCAGGAGCTTCGTTCATCGCCGAAAGAATCCGCGGCATCTCCCATCCGGAACTTTCAAAGACGCGCTCAATTAGCCGCTTCTGCTCTCTAGGATCGCGCGAGCAAAAGGGGCTATCTACTGAAAACGCCAGCGCCGCCTTTGCGCTGGCATCGAGCCTGTCGCAATAGACGTTCACAAAGCGCCGTGGCGAGTGGTATTCGATCTCAGCGGCTTTCAAACCCAAAAAATTCGGAATGGAAAAAACAGACACACAAACCCCAAATTCCTTCGAAAAATTTAATTCTTCACCAAAAGCCAAACGCCGCACTGAAGAATGCAGACCGTCCGCCCCAATCACCAAATCAAAAGTGCGCGGCGCCGCCTTCTCGAATTCAACACGCACTCCCTCTGCACTCTCCGACAAGTTCACAATAGAATCGCCAAATAGATACTCAATGTCGTGAAGGGCCTCCCTCATAATGACACAGAGATTACCTCTCATAATCTCAAGATCAACACCCTCCAAGCGTGTACCGCAAAGATCCGCACTCATTTCTGCAACTCGTCTGCCCCCCTTGTCCACACAGATCGCCTGCCGTATAGCCGTCCGCTGCTCAACTATCTGCAAGTAAATGCCCATGCGCTTGAGAATTTCCAGAGCAACACCCCGAAGATCGATTTTGTATCCACCACTGCGCAAAGTCGGATATTTTTCCACCAGGGTAGGACAAAACCCAAACCTCTTCAGCCAGTAAGCAAGAGTCAACCCAGCAACCCCTGCTCCGGAAATCAAAATATTTTTATTCTTCATGATTGCACTCCTACGCTCATTCTTGCACCATTTTATCACATCGACCGACCGTCGGTCAATAGAACCCCTTTCTTATTGACCGACCGTCGGTTAATATAATCTAAAACACGTTCCATACACTGAAACGAGGCAAGGAGATGCACTATGGTGCGAACGGTGAAGAAGCCTGAGGAACGGCGAAAAGAAATCGTGTCTGCAGCGAGGACGCTCTTTTTAGAGC
>JAJFMA010000277.1 GCA_021772415.1 Chlamydiota bacterium | reverse complement strand
GAATCTTATTAGGGAAGACTGTGCGCTCTTGCATTAAGTAACAAATATCTACACTTTATTTTCGGCTTTTTGTTTCCTATGTATCTCAAATGACCTCATCACAAGGAAGAGCATGTCAATGAAACAGCGTATGTCGTCCAACCGTTCCACATTTTTTGTTGCGATTGCTTTGCTAGCCCTTTGTTTCATCGTGATTGGGCTTTTGCTTACTACCAAAAGTGAGAAGAAGATTTCAGCTGAAGGTGCCTTCGCTGGATCAGATGAGGCTTCACGTGTTGTTGAACATCAGTTAACACCCCGACAATTGTGTGATCTTGAAATGATCTTGGTAGGTGCATTTAAACCTCTGGAGTCTTTTCTAGACGAGGATGACTACCAAAGTGTTCTCGATAGCCTTCGTTTGAAATCAGGGGCTGTTTGGCCAATGCCCATCATGCTCGACCTTTCATCTAATGTAGCCACACAGTTGCAGAAAGGTGATATTCTAAATCTTAGAGGTCCAGAGGGTGTTATTCATGCTCGCCTAAATATAGACAACGTTTGGCAAGTGGATAGAGTCAAAGAAGCAAAGGCCGTTTTTGGTACCACAGATCGCCAGCATCCTGGGGTGAAGTACCTCTATGACAACACTGAGGACTATTATGTCAGTGGTGAATTGGTCCCAGAGCATCTCCTCGAGCATTCGGAATTTCTTGGGATCGTTCAAACTCCAAATGAGGTTAAAGCCGCTCTTAGAAGTCGCGGTCTTGAACGCGTTGTGGCTTTTCAAACGCGTAACCCCATGCATCGGGCACATGTTGCTCTTACGCAGCAAGCAGCTAAAAAAGTGAATGCTCATTTGCTGCTACAACCTGTTGTAGGTGTGACAAAGCCCGGGGATGTCGAGCCTTTTACTCGCTTACGCTGTTACAAAAAAGTACTCCAGTACTACCCGGAAGGATCAGTGAGCTTGAGTGCTATCCCCTTGGCGATGCGCATGGCTGGTCCTCGCGAGGCTTTGTGGCACGCTTTGATTCGTAAAAACTACGGCGCTACGCACTTTATTATCGGTAGAGATCACGCAGGTCCAGGTAACGACAGTAACGGCATGCCGTTTTATGAACCTTACGCAGCTCAGGAACTTGTAAGACAATATACAGAGGAAATTGGTGTGGAACCAGTTACCTCCGAGGTTGTGGTGTACGTAGAGGATGAAGATCAGTATTTGCCTATTAATGAGGTGAGGCCGGGCCAGAGGATGCGTTCTATCTCGGGGACAGAGCTTAGGCGTAGACTGCGTAGCGGTGAGGAGATCCCCGAGTGGTTTACATATCCAGAAGTTGCTGTGGAACTGAAGAAGCAGTACCCTTCAAAACAGCAACAGGGTTTCACAGTATTCTTTACAGGCCTATCAGGAGCAGGGAAGTCCACTATTGCTAGGGCATTAGCGACTAAGCTTAGAGAACTACAAGATAGACCAGTGGTCTTGTTAGACGGTGATATCGTACGCACCCACTTGTCTAAAGGGCTCGGCTTTTCTAAGGAAGCGCGTTCAACAAATGTGCGCCGAGTAGGGTTTGTTGCCAAAACGGTTACAGAGTGTGGTGGTGTTGCCATTTGTAGTCTTATCGCTCCTTACGAAAAAGATCGACAGGAGAATTGCGAAGATATCTGCAAATCAGGTGGGTATTTTGAGATTCACGTGGCTACCTCGTTACAAGAATGTGAAGCTCGTGATGTGAAAGGTCTTTATGCTCGGGCTCGATCAGGCGAGATTTCGCAGATGACTGGTATAGACGATCCTTATGAAGAGCCTAAAAACCCAGCTCTTGTCATCGAAACTCCATTGACATCACCAGGCGATGCTACCGATCAAATCGTCGCTTTGATTCGCGATCAGGGGTACCTGAATTAGACCGAGAACGGGGGCTGAGTCGTTGCGGAAGTGGTCTCCTTCTCGCTTCTGTTGTCCGGTTTCAATAATAGCTGAAATCGAAGCGCAGATGTAGGGGTCACGATTGAATTTGTGAGTATTTATGTGCTGCTTGGCAGGTCTGTGTAGTTCTTCAAGCGGTCGGGTCGAATGTGCGGCGTGGATCGAGGTTGTATTATTTGAGTTATTCCGTCATTTCTGGTAAAGTCCCGTGCTCGAGACTATGATGGTTTATGGCACCTCGGTGGGGACTCTGGTGCTATGAACATGGATACACTTGTATAATGTGTGGAAGACTCTTCTGTCTTGTGCAACGTTTTTCTTTTTCTCCGTGTACCTCTTTACTAGTGAGTTGAGTCCCCAGTTATAACGAGTATTGTGCGATCTGTTTTGCGGTTCGTTGGAATTGTGTTGTTTGTGTACAACAATAGAGGCGTAGGGGGCGTGTAGTGGATTTTATAGATTTAAAAACTCAGTACTATCATTACAAAGAAGAAATTAATGCTGCGATACAGCATGTGCTGGACCATGGTGGATATATCATGGGGCCAGAGGTGCAGCAGCTCGAACAAGAGCTCGCCCGGTACGTAGATGGAAGCCACTGTTCTGCTGTAGCCAGTGGTACCGATGCTCTCGTGATAGCCTTGATGGCTTTAGGGGTAGGGCCTGGTGATGAAGTTATCACAGTTCCGTACAGCTTTATTGCTTCGGCAACAAGCATCGCTTTGGTAGGCGCAACCCCGGTCTTTGTGGATATCGAACCCGAGACTTTCAACATCGATGTAAACCAAATTGAGGCGGCGATTACTCCAAAGACAAAAGCTATAGTGCCTGTTAGTGTTTTTGGACAGATGCCAGACCTTGATGCGATTAACAAAATTGCTGACCGACATGGCTTAGCAGTCTTAGAAGATGCGGCGCAGAGTTTTGGCGCTACACGTAATGGCCATAAAAGTTGCAATGTAGCCACAGTGAGTGCAACGAGCTTCTTTCCCGCGAAACCACTGGGATGTTACGGGGACGGGGGAGCTATCTTTACGAACGACGATGCTTTAGCTGCTCGTATTCGAGCCATACGCAACCATGGCGGCGAACAACGCTATCAACATGAACTACTGGGTCTTAATGGACGTTGCGATACCATTCAGGCGGCCATTTTACGAGTCAAATTGAAGTATTTTGATGAGGAACTTCGTCGTCGACAAGAAGCAGCCGAGCGGTATCATCGACTTCTAACTGCTGTCTGTACGACACCTATTACTGCAAAAGGTAACACCCACACGTGGGCTCAGTATACTTTGAGAGCTCCTAACCGTGATCAGATTTGCGCAGCACTTAAAGAAGCTGATATTCCTTCAGCAGTATATTACCCAACATGCATTCACCAGCAGCCCGTTTTTCAGCCTCTGGGTTATGAAGTTGGAGATTTCCCCATTTCAGAGCAAGCTGCGCAAGAGGTCTTTAGCATTCCTATGCATCCGTGGCTTACCGAAGAACAACAGAATGCGATAGCTGAGATAGTGAATGAACAGTGCGCGGCGTACGTATAGTCAAATCAGCCCAGGAGCAGACATGTCTACAAAGAATTTTGAACGGAACGTTGCTCTTATTGGGGCTGGATACTGGGGTAAAAATCTTGCACGTAACCTTCATGAATTAGGAACTCTACATACTCTATGCGATTTGGATACGGCGTTGCTTGAACGGTACCGCGATCAGTACCCCGATGTGCATTTGAGTTCCTGTGTGGACGAGGTGTTAGCTAATGACGCAATCTCTTGTGTCATGATTGCCGCACCAGCGTTGCTGCACTACCAACTTGCACGCCGCGTTTTAAGGGCGGGAAAGGACGTTTACGTTGAAAAACCATTGTGCTTAGAGACCTCTGAGGCTGAGGAACTCATTCAGCTTGCTGAAGAACTTGGCCTGGTACTGATGGTGGGACATATTCTCCAATATCACCCATGTATTCAGCGCCTACAAGAGCTTCTTGGACGTGGTGACCTAGGTAAATTGCAGTACGTTGTATCTAACAGACTGAATCTGGGAAGTATACGAACTGAAGAAAATGCTCTGTGGAATTTCGCTCCTCACGATGTGTCTCTTATTTTGTCACTTTTTGGGCACCGACTTCCCGATCAAGTGCGTTCCGTTGGATCGGCATTCATATCCAAGGGAGTCGCTGATGTGAGCATGACTACCATTCGTTTTCCTGGAAATGTACGAGCACATATTTACGTTAGTTGGCTAAATCCCTATAAAGAGCAAAAGCTTGTTGTCGTAGGTTCTGCTGGTCTTGCTGTGTTTGATGACACGCAACCATGGGATGACAAGCTTGTGATCTATCGCAATCACGTGCGTTGGTCCGATGGACATATTCCTCTTGTTGACGACAGCGATAAAGAACGCGTTCAGGTTCCACACAAAGAGCCTCTCAAAGAAGAGTGTCTTCATTTTCTCACCTGTTGCCGAGACAGGCTAAAACCCCTCACCGATGGTCAGGAGGCTTTAAGGGTGCTGAAGGTTCTTCAAGCTGCTCAGTACTCTATCAACGAAGAAGGTCGAGCTTATAACCCGCAAGTACTTGGTAGTGCTGGCGCGGCAGGACAAGGATTTTTTGTACATCCGTCAGCAGTAGTTGATCCAGGAGCCATTATTGGAGGAGGGTCTAAAATTGGGCCCTTTTGCCACATTCGAAGTGGAGCGCACATTGGAGATAGCTGCACAATAGGAGAAAGCGCGCTTATCTCGAAAAATGTCGTGGCTGGAAACAAACTCAATCTTGGTCATGGAGTCTCTTGTCACCCGGATCTTATCATCGGTCACGATGTGACGATAGGGTCGGGATCAGTGCTTGCCTGCCCCAGTACCTCTTCACAAGGTTCTAACGATGAAACCCGTATCGATCAAGGTGTGCAAATAGGGTCAAATGTCACGATTGCTAGAGGAGTGCATGTCGGCCACCATAGCATTATTGCAAGCGGTAGCGTTGTCACTGAAGATGTCGCCCCAGAAAGCGTGATCGGAGATAATTCCGTTATGACTCTGAAGCAATGCACAAAAACTGGTGCTTGATTGACTATTTTTAGTGTTTGATAGCAATGTGACCTTTCTTGTGAAAAATTCACTATCTGTACATTCTTCCTGTTTTGCAGGAGGTCTTTGTGCACATAGTCATCCCCATGTCTGGTACTGGTCAACGATTCGTTGAGGCCGGGTATACGACTCCTAAGCCATTTATAGAAATCGACGGCATGCCTATCATCGAGCATGTTATGAATCTCTTTCCTGGTGAGAATAAGTTTACATTCATTTGTTCACAGGCACTACTTGACACGACAAATGCTACTGAAATTTTGCGTAGAATAGCCCCACAGGGTGAGGTTGTCGCAATTGCTCCTCACAAGAAGGGGCCAGTATTCGCGGTAGCACAGGTTTTTGATAAAATTGATGACGATGAAGAGGTTATCGTCAATTACTGCGACTTCTCTATCTGGTGGTCCTACCAGAAAATTTTAGAAGAAATTCGCGAGGCCAAAGCTGACGGTGCAGTGATGTCCTACAAAGGATTTCATCCACATATGTTGGGATCTACACACTATGCCTTCATTCGCAATGATGGACCTTGGCTGCTTGAAATACGAGAAAAGCAGCCATTTACCGACAAACGCATGGAAGAATACGCGTCATGTGGGATGTACTACTTCCGCACTGGCGCCATCGTAAAGCGCTACTTCCAGCAGACGATGGATCTCGGCATTGAAGTCAACGGGGAGTTTTACGCTAGCGTCGTCTACAATCTACTCGTGCGCGATGGTCTTAAGGTATATGTCCCTGAAATTGAGCACATGTTGCAGTGGGGAACCCCAGAGGATGTCGAACAGTACACCGGCTGGTCTGACATTTTTAGAGCTAAATCCGAGGCTAGTTTCGATCACCAATCGCAGCTAGATTCCACGTTATGTGTGCTTCCTATGGCGGGGCGGGGGGAACGTTTTTCGAAAGCTGGCTATTCGCTATCAAAACCGCTGATTCCTGTTCATGACAAGCCGATGTTTGTTGAAGCGCTTTCAGACTTGCCTTCTACCGATTCTTTTACGCTAGTTGTGTTGAAGCAGCTAATGGAAGACAGGCAGTTCCTGCAAGCTGTCAAACAGTATGTTCCCAATGCGAGGCTTGTACCATTGGAATCGGTTACGCAAGGGCAGGCGGAGACGTGCGAGATAGCTCTCGAAGGCGTTGATCCCAATACAGCATTACTCATTGGAGCGTGTGACAATGGGAATTTGTCTAATGACGCCACACTTAAAGCCCTTCTCGAAGACCCATCTGTTGATGCAATAGCCTGGAGCTTTCGGGGTCACCACTCCAGTCGCCGAAACCCTCAAATGTATGGTTGGCTAGATGCTGATGACGATGGCACTGTCAGGAGCGTCAGCGTTAAACAGGCTATTTCGGAACATCCCGAGAACGATCATGCAATTGTAGGGACGTTCTATTTTCGGCGCGTTCAAGACTACTTGGACGCGGTGTCGGAGTTGAGGCGTCGGGATCAAAGAGTCAATGGCGAGTTCTATGTAGATAGCCTTTTAGGTGTTCTCATCGACCAGGGAAAGACGGTTAAGGTGTTTGAAGTCGATCACTACATTTGCTGGGGAACCCCGGACGATTACGAGACCTATCAATATTGGGACAGTTTCTTCACTAAATGCTGGTGGCATCCATACAAACAAGCTGGAGCATTGGTTTAGGTGAATAGAGTGTGGATCCGTCAAGTCTGCTGGTTCGTTGGTGTTGGTGTTTGTGCCGTTTTCACCGATTTTTGTGTCTATTGGACTTTGATGCAATGGATCGTTCCTACAGCTGCCAAAGGTCTAAGTTTTTTAACTGGTACCTTCGTTGCCTATGTCTTAAACAAAAATCTCACATTTCAGCAAACCTACTCGTCGTCTAGAAAATTTAGGCAATTTCTTTTTCTCTATGGAATGACCTTTCTGGCGAACGTTGGAGTGCATTGGGGCACGATTCGGCTTGTGGTATCGAATCCAACGATAGCCTTTGTTGCCGCTACGGCAACCAGTACCTGTTTGAATTTTTTGGGACAGAAATTTTGGGTATTTCAAACACCGACGCCCAGCTCTGTAGGAGGAACCACCATGGCGACTACTCTTTCAATAGTGATCCCATGCTTTAATGAAAAAGACAATCTCTCACTTATTCTAGAACGCTTTAAATCCGTTGTGACTCGTGATGACATCGAGGTGGTGTTGGTAGACAACGGATCTACCGATGGGACCCAAAACGAACTGAACAGGCTGTTGCCTAACTACCCGTTTGTTCGGCTAGTCACGGTTCCTTCGAATGAAGGGTACGGCCACGGTATATTGACGGGTCTACGAAGTGCTAAAGGAGAGTTTTTAGCGTGGACTCATGCCGATATGCAAACGGATCCAATGGATGTTGTAAAAGCCCTAGAGATAGCTGAAAAGCAGTCCGATCCAACACAGGTATATGTTAAGGGCAACCGCCGGGGGCGTTCTATCTTTGACACATTCTTTACCGTGGGGATGAGCTTCTTTGAGCTCTTCGTTATGTGGAAGTGGCTCTGGGATATCAATGCACAGCCCAACCTATTTCATCGATCACTGTTTGATGATATCGGAAGCGATGCACCTAAGGATTTTGCGTTGGACCTTTTCTTCCTATACAAGGCTAAAAGCGCTGACCTTGAGATCTTCAGGTTTCCTGTTCGATTTCCCGAGCGTATTCACGGCCATTCCAAGTGGAATACAAGCTTGAGTGCCAAGTGGAAATTCATTAGACGTACCATGACGTTCAGTTGGAAGCTTAGACAAGGACTTAACGTGGGACAATAGCATGGAAATCATTGCACATCGTATCAACACACTCGAAGAACTCAAGAAATTGCCTCGCGATTATGGAGCAGAAATCGACATTAGAGACTATGGGTCTCGACTGATTCTGCAGCATGACCCATTCCAAGATGGTGAGGATCTTGAACCGTTTCTCCAGGCATTCGTTCACGGCACCCTCATTCTTAACATCAAGTCGGAACGTATAGAATTCAAAGTCCAAGAGCTACTCAATCGTCATTGCATTCGAGATTACTTTTTTTTAGATAGCTCCTTCCCTATGATTAGGCAACTGTCGCATGAAGGTGAGTCTAAGATAGCTGTGCGCTATTCGGAACTTGAAAGCATGGATACTATCCTTAATCTTAGAGGCTATGTCGACTGGGTTTGGGTCGATAGTTTTGAGCGTCTCGTCATGACCGCGCAAGAGGCCAGTGTCCTGAAGGATGCAGGATTCAAATTATGCCTCGTGTCACCAGATTTGCAAAGACGTGAAGGTGAGATCAGCCGCTATAAAGAGTATTGTGCTCATCACAATCTGAGCTTTGATGCGGTGTGTGTCAAAGTTCATAATGCTGACGAATGGCAGTAGTGTGCCTAATTTTGAGAGTGTCGGGTTGTGACATCTGTTTTATGTCGTTTAAAGATTCATTTTGTTCCCTTAACCACGCTGTTGCTACTATGTGTATGCGTAGGAGTTCTATTCGCACCGGTTGGATTTTCGTTTCGTGAAGATGGGTGGGTGCGCCATTTTGGGTGGCGTATCGCCCAGGGTGACGTTCCTTATCGTGATTTTTTTGTGCCCACCACGCCTTTGGTCTACTACATATCAGCTGGTCTAACTACTGCTTTTGGCTCATCACAGCTGGTTGAGTGGGTGGCCGTTGGAGTGCTGCGTTGCATTCTTACTGGTAGCTTGTACTACATCAGTTGCATTCTTTGGCAGCGGCCAAAGGCGGCACTATGCGTGACGATTGTAGTGATGTGCAATTTCTTTCTGTTTTCCAATAGAACGTGGTTTTTATGGTACTGTGATACCGCAATGAGCTTTTTTGCACTTTCTAGCTGCCTCATCTGGAAACTGCTATACGAGGCACATTCGGATTCACGGCGAGTCGTGTTAAGTGTTCTGTGTGGTGCAGCTATGTTTGCAACGCTCGCGACTAAACAGACATATGGTGCCACGATTGCCGTACTTTACATTTTTGCTAGTCTTGATACTGTTCTTTGTAGGGGTATGAGCGTCTATAAGGTTTCTTGGGCGCCCTTGGTATCGATTGCCCTTGCCGTTATGGGTTTGGGGTATCTGTGGCATCATGATGCTCTTCAAGCCTTCCATCAGAGCATCGTACTGGATGCCGCTCAAATCAAAGCGGGTCAGGGAGCGCTGTTGACTCGTCTCATCTCACTTGGTGATTACTATATACGCCTCTATTTTGTGTCAGGTCATCTTTTGGGATGTTTTTTATTTTTGACAGCAATAGGGAATTCGGAATCTTCGCCAAGCCTTACAAATATGAGAAAATTGTGTGGAGCCTCTTTAGCTGCTATTGGACTGTATGCTCTGTGCAAGGCAGGTGGAAATCCTGGCGCACTTGCACAGGCAACAGGATCTTGGATCAATCAAACCTTGACTGTTGCTTTACCATGGTACTATACGATTGCTATTGCTCTCTGGCTTCGGTCGTTTGGTGGACGGGAGTCTTCATCAGCATTGATTTTTGCTTTAGTTGCGGGAGCGTGTTTTATGACCGCACAACGGCTGTCGGGGTGGACTAATGGCACCGCTTTGGTGCTTCCTCCCGTGTTTTTCTTGGGTGGAAGTACTTTTGTTGGCAGGTCTAAATCAATTGAACGACTAGCTGTAGTTTGGCTAGTCGCTGCGGGGCTTCTCTTTAGATTAAACTACAGTCCTGGAGAGTTGGAAACCTATTCCGAAATTAGCTACACTCTGCCATATGAACAGTCTTATGCGAGAGTTGGATACACCAACGCCAATTTGCTAAACAAAATAACTCAAAGTGTTGCCGCTCTCGAGTCGGTACGGCCTCGGGTAATGCTCTATCCATCGGCAGCTATCCTGTACGACTACCTTGATGTCACTTCACCATCTACTGAATTTGAAGTCTACTATTCGGACTTTCTCCCTCCTCGTGGAGAAGTAGCAGTGATGGAAGCCCTCTATCATGACCCACCTTCATTGATCATTTGCGATCCCTATGATGGAATGGAAGCGTTAGAAAATAGTACCGATGGTTTTCAGCGGGCACTCTATACATTTCTTCAAGAATACTATATCCTTGACGACTCCTACCCCAATGGGTACCAGCGGAATTCATATTTCTATAAGTTGCGCGATAGGGAAAAATCGGGATGAAAAAGAAAATATTCTTTGTAGGCATTTTAGTACTAAAGCTAGCTCTTTTACTGATGTTTTCATCCGCTATACGAGAGCAGCTCTTTGTACCATTTGTGGAGACCTATCTGACCCATGGAGGGGATCCCTGGGATTTTGTTTATTCTCAGGGTTTAGCCTACGAGTTCCCGTATCCACCGTTGATGCTGTACTTGGTTTCGTTCAGCTACTGGCCTTACTTTGAGTTGCTTGGAGAGCCTTCTGCCTTAGAGGGAGTTTTTTTTCACCTGCCGACGTTGCTAGCGGACTTATCTATTCTGTTTCTCCTCTTTCGCCTTGTACCGACAAAGAAAAAAGAGTGTCTCCTGTTCTATTTTGGATCTCCCATTATCCTGTACGCCATCTATGCACATTCACAACTAGACCTTGTACCTACTGCCTTCCTATTGGCTGCCACCTATTTCTTGGTGATCAATCGCTACTGGGTTGGAGCTTTGTTTTTAGGTTGTGCTCTCAGTACGAAATTCCATACCGCCGCTGCGTTGCCATTGTTTATCATATATGCCTTGAAGCAGCGTCGCTATATTAGTGCTGCCGCATACGTGGCGGTGCCCATGGTGATCTACTTGTTATTTTCCTACCCATATTTGAGCAGTCTGGGATATCAGGAACTGGTATTGGTGAATCCTAAGCAGATGCAAATTTTCAACGTCTCCTATGCTATTGGCGATTATAAAATCTATCTTCCGCTCTTTGGGGCTGCTCTGCTCTATTGCCGATTTTTGGCTCTGAGGGCAATAGACCAGGAACTTTTGTTCATCTTCCTAACGATACTCTTTTCGATTTTCTTACTCACGGTGTATCCATCTCCAGGGTGGTATGTGTGGATTGCGCCATTCATGGCGCTGTTTCTATCGAAGATGAGCACGCGTAAACGCGAAATTGTTTGGCTCTACGGAGCCCTCTGTACAGCGTACTTGGTATTCTTTGCCCTCTTCTATCGGTCTTCATATGAGAGCCTCCTGCTCGTTGGAGAAACCTTTAACTACAAGTTTGCCTACACACGATGGACGAATGTTGCGTATACTGTGCTAGAGAGCATTTTGGTGATAAATTTGTATGTGCTCTATCGTTACGGGGTAAAAATCAACCGTAGCTACCTCAGAAAATCACCTGTGTTTATCGGAATAGGGGGCGATAGTGCCTCAGGAAAGACTTTTCTCATGAAAGATATGAGAAACCTATTTCCTGACAGTGTAACGGTTTTAGAAGGTGACGGGGACCATAGATGGGCTCGGCATGATCCCGAGTGGTCAAAATACACGCATTTGGATCCAAAAGCCAACTACTTAAACCGACAAGCCGATAACTTGATGGTGCTCAAAAGCGGTCAGCCGGTATTTCGTAGCGAATATGATCATCGTACGGGAACTTTCGAAAATCCTAGAAGAGTTGTCGCTAAGGAGCATGTGATTTTTTGTGGATTGCACCCCTTTTACCTTCCTAAGGCCCGTAAAGCGATTGATGTGAAAGTCTATCTAGAGCCAGACGAGAGCCTACGACAGCACTGGAAAATTCTACGGGATACCATCGAAAGAGGACACAATATTGATTGCATTCATGATGCGATTAAGAGTCGGCAAACAGATGCGCAGCGCTTCATTCTTCCTCAGCGAGATTTCGCAGATGTGCTAGTCCACTACTCTCCATTGAACGCATTTGATGTGGGGGATCCAAAAGCAAATCCTCAGTTAAAGTTGAAAATTACACTGAATGCCAGC
This sequence comes from Chlamydiota bacterium, assembly GCA_021772415.1. Classification (GTDB taxonomy): domain Bacteria; phylum Chlamydiota; class Chlamydiia; order Chlamydiales; family JAJFMA01; genus JAJFMA01. The sequence continues at coordinate 5,315 of JAJFMA010000277.1, read as the reverse complement.
TTGCCCATGGATGCAATTCTACGTCTGTGTGAAAAACATGGTCTTCAAGCCACATGGGACTACGAAGACAATCTTGAACGGCAGTTTTTCACTGTAGAATGTGCCCCATCCCAATCGGCTTTGGATGAATTCGCTCAAACGCTTTTGGGACCCTTTGAGGAGTTCGGTGAAGCAAGGCCTGATTGGGAATGCGGATATCGTGGGCTGGTGCAGATTATCGCTCTTTGGGTTGTTCTACATAAGAAAAGCGAGGTCGTAAATGCCCAAATTTAAAGCTATTTTGCTTGATCTAGATAACACACTCTATAGCTATTCAAAAGCACACGAACCGGCCTTAAGTGTTAGCCTGGAGTGGTTAGGTCCGCGAACAGGGTGTTGTACAGACAAGCTTTTTGACTGCTACGCAAATGCTCGAGCGCAGCTTCATGTTGAGTTGGGTGGGGTAGCTGCGAGTCATCATCGTCTTCTCTATTTTCAACGCATGCTGGAGATAATCGGTGATGGACAATGGGCGCTGACACCAGAGGTTCATCAGGTATACTGGAAAACATATCTGGAACATATGCAACCTGTGGAAGGAATGAGACAGTTTTTGGACTCTGCCAAAGAGGTGCCTATATGTCTGGTCACAGATTTTGTAGCCGATTTACAGTATCGCAAGATGGATCGCTTGGGGATAAGCGCGGATATTTCCTATCTTGTCACGAGCGAGGAATCGGGCGTCGACAAACCCCATCCGTATATCTTTCATTTGGCTCTTCGTAAGCTAAATGCTACGCCGGATCAAGTTTGTATGGTTGGAGATAGCTATGAAAAAGATATTATCGGTGCCACGAGATTAGGGATTGAGAGCTTTTGGGTTAGTGATTCAGAGCGTGATGTGCGGAACTCAAAAAACATCACCAAAGTAGCGTCGCTACGTCAACTTCTGGAGGTCTGGTCGTGTCAGCCAGTGAATCGTTAGAGCGCCTCTCCAAATATGCTGGTGAGCGCCCCGACTTCGTCCAAGCAGGTGGAGGAAACACATCCGTCAAGACGACGACGGGCACTATGCTCATCAAGGCATCTGGGTGCTATCTTGCAGATGTTACAGCCGCAGACAATTACGTCATTTTAGATCTCGAACCTCTCGTACAGCATGTATATGCCTTCTCCGGTCCTATCAATCCAGCAGATAAATACCTGCGTGAGACCAATGCTAGTCAGTGTTTAAAGCTGGCTCTTCATCAATTAGAGAAGAGGCCTAGCATCGAGACTTTCGTTCATGCGGTTTTAGATACCTACACATTGCACACACATCCCGTTGTTGTGAACAGCTTAACCAATCTCCCCGATTGGAATCAGCGCCTCGCGAAGCTATTTCCTGATGCTGTGTATGTTCCTTACTATACTCCCGGTATTGACCTGGCTCTCGGTATTCATCACGCGATGCGTAATGTGCCTGATCGGGGTGTCCAGGTGATTTTTTTACAAAATCACGGTTTGGTTGTAACAGGCTCGACTGAAGAGGTTGTTTATTCCGAGCATGACAACGTTGTAAGGGCAATCGAGGGGGCGCTGAACTTAGATCATTCGCATCTACACAACATTACGCATATTTCGGCAGCATTAACGCGGTGGACAGGACAGCGGCAAGTGGTGCATTGCTGTCAGTCTAGAATTGTGGAGGAGATTTTTAGGAGAGATCGTTCCTTATTTCACCACCGTCCATTCTGTGCCGACACGTATGTGTACTGCGGTGTAGGTCCAGTGCAGCTTGACTCGTTAGACAATTCGAGTAACGTGCTTAGTTATTATCGAACATGGAAGGAATGGCCCAAAGTTCTGCTGTATCAAGATCACGTCTATTGCATCGGTCACACATTGAAGAAGGCTCGGGAGGTAGAGGATGTTCTTTCCTTTCACCTTCAATGCTTGGATGCGTCACCAGACGTGCATCAAATACTACCACTTGATGATACGGAGATTCGCTACTTGGCTGGATGGGACGCTGAGATTTACCGAAAGAGCCTCGGCTGACGCAAATATAGAGGATTGTGTGGTTGCTAATGGGTAACAACTCTAAAATTCTGGTGGTGAGCCAAGTCCTTCCCTACCCCCTACATGACGGGGGAAAGGTAGACATTTACTACCGCTTGCAGGCTCTGCAGCAGCTTGGTTTTGAGGTGGATTTAGTCTGTTTTTACAATCCAGCACAGCCTCTACAAAAAATGGATGAACTCCGAGAACTGTGCAGCAATCTTCACTTAATACCCTGGCTACGACGTAAATGCTCGGCCGTGTTCCAGTTGCGTCCATACTTTATTGCTTGTCGAGAAAACCATTCGGCCATAGATGACGTGGCCTCGCAGCTACGTGAGCGTAAGTATGTGTCTGTTGTGGCAGAGTCGCACCATGTGCTTACTGTCGCACAGCGCTTAAAGAGGGCGCTTCATATTCCTAAGCTATTGCTAAGGATACATAATGACGAGTCTAAGTTCATGATGACGGTTTCTCGCACTAGCCCTATGTTTTCGCTAAGTCGACCGTTCTTTTTTGCCGAGTCACTCAAGTACCGAGCTTACGAACGCAAACTGCTGTTAGAAGAAGCGCGGCCGGATGCTTTGATGCATATCTCTTCCTATGAACAAGCTGCCTATGCACGAAAGTATCCTGAGTTAGAGCATTTCTTTCTTCCGGCGGGTTTGAATATAGACACGGTTAAAGCGTACAGACCTACGCACTCTAATCGGGTTCTTTTTGTGGGAGGGCTTTCTTCCCCAAACAATTTGCAAGGGGTTCAATGGTACCTGAATAAGGTGCACCCGCTGGTTGTGGAAGCAATTCCTGACTATCATATTGTTGTTGCTGGTAGCACTTCAGGGGGCGATTTAGGTAAATTGAATCGTATGATAGCCATGCATAGTAATATTGAATTTCATGATACTCCCGCCGATCTTACGGATCTGTACGCAAATGCGGCACTCTTTGTAAATCCTATGCAATTCGGTGCTGGTGTCAAATTAAAGACGGTTCATGCGATTGCACAGGGACTCCCTGTTGTATCGACTACGATCGGAAATGAAGGGACTGGTTTTAGAAATTCCGAACATGTTGAAGTAGTTGATACTCCTATCGATTTCAAACAGCGAGTTGTATCGTTATTGAAAAACGAGACTGCTCGTCGTAGCTTGGTGCAAAATGCTCAAAGCTATCTCAATGAACATTATAACCAAAGTAGGCAGTTGAGCTCTATTTTGAAACAGTGTCACGTACAGATGACGGAGCGATAGGTGTCGGAAAAATGTCTGAAAATTGCAATTGTGACGCCTTATAGACACTATTTTGGAGGAGTAGAAACGGTCAATTCTTTGCTTACCCGGGCTTTGGTTTCTCACGATGTACGTGTGGTAGCAGTTGAAGATACCCCATCCACGACTATTCCCGAGAAAATTGCAGAGAAGTTCATCGGTGCCCCTATCATGTCTCGGACGGCCTTTGAAGCATCTCAACAGCACTTTGATGTAGTGATTTGTAATGGTGAATTTGGATTTCGAGTAAATCATCCACACTGTATAAATCTCTTTCATGGGTCAGCCTATGGCTATTTACGCGCCAAGGTGGCCTATGCTTCTGTACGCGAGCGGTTCTCTCTTTGGTGTACACACCTGATTCAGCGTTCTTCAGCACGAAATAAACACGTTGTGTGTGTATCCAAATATCTCGAACAAACCCTTACTCATCAGGGGATTAAAGTTGATCACGTGATCTCCAATAGTGTAGACACTTCACACTTTAGCCCAGGGGACTCTCCGAGCAATCATAATGGGCGTTTATTGTATGTAGGCGCTTCTGACTACTACGGAAAGGGAATTGATAGGCTCGAAGTCCTCGCCAATAGTGGAGTTGAAATTGATTGTGTGACCGACTCTAAGCCTCCTCAACCGTTGGGATGGTTGCAGTGTCGGAACAACCACGAGCTTGTGGAGCTGTATCGAGAATATTCTGCTCTGATCTTCCTCAGCCGGTTCGAAGGGATGGGTCTCGTCGTGTTAGAGGCGATGGCATGCGGGCTTCCGGTACTGACAACTCCAGTGGGAATGGGACTTGAATTGGAACGTGAAATACCGGAATTTATACTCACTGATTTCAGAGTACCCGCGGTTCGCGAACGTGTTGGAGCGGTTATTGGTAGTCGTAGACACTATTCGGATCTTGCTAGACGTTATGTAGAGCAACACTACTCTTTTGAGCAGTTTGCAAGTAGTTGGCAAGGACTAGTACGCCAGATAGCTGAGGGGGAGTCTTAATCGTGATTTCCGTAGTCATACCAACACGAAATAGAGCCACTGTTCTTCAGCGGGTATTACCTTCTTATTGCTGTCAGAAAGATGTTTCGGAAATTGTCATAGTCGATGATTGTAGCACAGACAACACTCGGCAGGTTGTGAGTGAATGTGCTGAGCGCTATACCCGCTCGAAGGTGTGTTATATAAAGCATGATGTGCGTTTGGGGGCGGCAGCTTCTCGTAATGATGGCGTTGTAGCTGCGACTTGCGATTATATTCTATTTGGCGAAGACGATGCCTTTCTTGAAGTCGACTATGCGACGACTCTTATGCACAAACTCCAAGATCCATCCGAGCCAGTAGAAATCGCCTCTGGACGATTGATTTATATGCTGCCTTCAGAGCAGCCCGATCAGGCTCGGCGTAGGTTTGGACAAGGCACAAATCTCCAAGATCCCTTCGATATTTCGCAGTTTAAGGCAAATGTAGACGCTATGTTTCACGAAGATGTGCTGCTGCCGTTAACCCATGCTCTTATTCTCACACGCCGGAGCTTGCTGCAACGTTTTCCCTACGACGTATCGTACAGCGGAGGCAATAGCCTTCGGGAAGAATCCGTTTTCCAAGTTAAGGCTTTTTTAGGTGGATGTCGTATTTTGGTTACAAATGACACTCACTGCATGCACTTAGCATACTCTGATGTGCCCTCAGGTGGACAGCGCATTGGACCTTTTAGCAGCCTGTACTGGAACATCAAGCATACCAAGACTTTTTATGACGACTATTATCCAGGGCTGCAAGCCTCACTAGGCCTCAAGCGTCCCAAACATATTGCCCTTATGGTGTACGTTTGGAGGCAGGTAGCCGAGTTGGCAGTAGCATGCAGGACAGGTCTGCTTAAGAGGATTTTGTGGCTTATCTGTCGAATGAGAAGCCCAAGAAAGATCTCGTAGATATACGATATCTACGTTTTTATCTAATCGAGGTTTTTTCTGTTTTCAACACCAGGTGCATTGATCACTATTCCAGTGTGTAGAAACATCTCGC
>JAJFMA010000276.1 GCA_021772415.1 Chlamydiota bacterium | reverse complement strand
AGGGTACAAGGGCCGACACGGTGTCTACGAATTGATGAGTATCAACAATGAGCTGCGTCGACAAATTGTCAAAAGTCCCGATGCTGTGGTCCTGCGCGAAATAGCCATTAAGACGGGGATGAGTAGCCTACGCATGCACGGCAATGATCTCATAAAGAAGGGGATCACTACCCTCGCCGAGGTCATGCGCGTCACCCGTACTGTCGAAGGGGAGGGCTAGACCATGCCCCTCTACCGCTATCAGGCATTAGATTCCAAAGGGGCGCGCAAAAGTGGTGTCATGGAAGCTCTGAGCACCGACGAAGCCAAGCAGCGCCTACGCGCTCAAGGCTTGATGGTGACGACTATCGGTGTAAGAAAGGGGATGTCAGGCAAAGAAAACTTGAAGGGAGACGAGCTCGTTGCCTTCACAATGCAGGTGGCGCAGCTGCTAGATGCGGGTATTCCCCTCTATGAAACTCTCCAGGCTATGGAAGAGCAGTACCGCGGTGAAGGCGCTCACCGTGTGGTGATGAGTTTGGGGAACCAAATTAAAGCCGGCACACCCCTATCAGAGGCCATGGCGCAGTTTCCAGATAGTTTCGATAAACTCTACAGAGCGATGGTCTCGGCAGGCGAGGCCGTTGGGGCCTTGGGTCATGTGCTTGAGCGCCTCGGGGAGCTGCTGAAAAAGCAGGCGGCCCTCAAAGGGCAGATCTCTGCAGCGTTGATCTATCCTAGTATTTTGGCCACCTTCTGCATACTATTGATCGCTATGCTTTTAGGATTTGTTGTGCCGAGCATTGAGGGGATCTTCGAGGGGCGTGAGCTCAATTCCTTTACAGATGCCGTACTGGGTCTTAGCCGCTTTGCACGTGCTTACTGGTGGCTTTACATCCCTGCGGCTATTGGGTCTATAGTTTTTGCCTACTACAAGTTGCGTTCGGAGTCCGGGAAGATATGGATGCAGAAGACAGTACTTAAGCTGCCGCTGTTTAGAACACTTGCGATCCAGGCGTCGATGACGCGGTTTTGCCGCACTATGGGTACCCTGCAGGAAGGGGGGCTTGCGATGATCGAGTCTCTACGTATCGCCCGCGATACGATGGGAAATGTCGTTCTTGAGAAGGTTGTCTCAGACGCAGAGGAACAAATTATTGCGGGCTCAAGCCTCGCTAAAGAGTTATCTAAGTCGGAGCTTATTCCCTCGATGGCATCACGAATGCTCACCGTAGGTGAGGAGGCTGGCACCAGTGTAAAGATGCTTAACCGCATTGCTGAAATGTACGAAGGTGAACTAGAAAAGACTCTCACAAACCTGATGTCTTTTGCCCAACCCACAATCTTGATTGTGATGGGTGGTATCATCGGAGGTGTGATGATTGCTATCCTGCTGCCGCTCGCTAACTTGGCGTCGATGGGACGGGGCTAAAATGTTACAACTAGGAGATACCATGTTTAAGAACGCATATTCTGCTACCAGGCGCTATATCACGCTGATCGAGATCATGATCGTGATGTTCCTCATTTCGATGATCCTGGGTGTTCTAGCCTACAACTACCAAGGTGCTCTCAACGACGGGCGCGCCTTTGAAACACGTGCTAACATCGAAAAGATCGGCACGATTTTAAGCCTAAAAATTGCCAATGATCCATCAGCTATAGACGAGCTTGAGGCGCGCTGGAAGGACTACGTAAGGGCATCACCGCTTGTTAACAACCCAGATAAAATGACGCGTGACGGCTGGGGCAACGAGTTTAAGGTCTCTGTAGAACAAACCGAAGATGGTCAGCAGCGTATTACCGTGAGATCACAGAGCCTTGACGCCTACGAAAGCGGCGGCGGCAGTTAAAGTGTCGCACTTACAGTGCTCCGTAGACTAAATTGTGCACCTGGGGCGTAGCCCCAGGCTATGCACCTTACAGCCCTTCGGGCCTTAGGATAGCCCGTGCTATCTGAAATGAAGGTCACTGCAGGGGTCCACATCCGACGCTGTCTTGACATGCTCATGCTTTGAGGTTCGAAGGAAATGGAATCACTATATGGACTACAAAGACCGGCTTTTTTCATGAGACCCGAAGGGGCGTCTTATAATAGCCCCACCCGGAAGGGTGGGGTGGGGCATAAAAAATCACTGAGGCCTGAAGGGCCGACTTGTGACCAAACAGGTGATTATCAGGCGAGCCCGAAGGTATATTTGCCATGACATACTCCCTTGTTCGTCGCCGCTTCGTTACACTCATCGAGTTGCTCATTGTCATCGCCATTCTCACCGCTATTCTTGGTGTTGTCGGTATCAATATTACCGGCGCCGTACGCACTGAGCGTTTTCGTGGTAGTGTTAAAGTGCTGACCGATCGCCTACAGCTTGCCCAAGATATTATGCTTATTGTACGTGCCGACGTGCGTGTGACTTTAGAAAGAAAAAATGACGGACTTCATGTCTCCCTCAATGTCGATGGAGCCCTCACGCCTGCCCTAGACCGCGCAACAAAAGACACTATGATCGTCAGTGGCATTCGAGCCTTTCGCTTCACCAATAGCGACGGCGAGAGTTTCGACAATACCGCAGTGCTCGACTTCTATTCGGGTGGAAGCCGTATGCCACGAGGAGAGCTGCTACTTGCCGAAGAAAGTCTCAATGCCAACGATGCATTCCAGGAAGTGATTCTCTTACTTGGACGTCCCCAAGCAATTAAAGCGAGTCATCCCGAAGATGGGGATAATTTAGGCCAAGACAACCTGCAGGAACAAAGCCGTTCTCTATACCCTCAAGAAGTTACTGAAGAAGCCCAGAAGCGTTATGAAAAAAAAGAGACACGTCCTACTTCTTGAGGTCTTGATTGCGTTGGCAATCGTGACCCTGTGTATTTTACCGCTGCTGCATCCCCATGTAGCGATTCTTAGCGAGGAAAAGAGCTTTGTGCGGGAGATAGAACTCGATCGCCTTGTGGGTCTTATTCACAGTGACATGCTCGTCGAGCAATTCTACCGCGAGAACATACAGTGGTGGACCATTGAACAGGATCAGCCTATTGAGATCACAGACGATAGACTTGACAAGTTGGGTTTTAGAGGCAGCTATAGCTTCAAGCGTAAGCTACGTAAGTCTAAGATGGAGGATGGAATGTACCTGCATAACTTGGTATCTGTGATCTACGCGTTCACGCCCACACAAGGGGGAGATCCACTGTCGTATTCCTATGATCTCTATGTGACACGAAATATTGTGGGAGAGAAGGAAGACAAAGACCGCTCGGATAACAATGATAAGTCTGAAAAGAAAAATGAACAAACTTAGACCCTGGCGCGTCTCGCGTCGCCCAATGACCCTGATAGAGGTCCTCATTGCGATGGGGCTAATGTCTATATTGATGACAGCCCTGATGGGCTTCTACGCGCAGATGGAGTATGTCCACGCCCAGGTCGATAGAGCCAGAGAAGAGGGTTTCGAACTGCGCTACATCCAAGCGCGCTTGTCTCATGTCTTGCCTCGTATCATCGCTGTGGAGACATCCAACAAAGAGAAGGAAAAGGCTGACGACTTCTTCTTTTTCACCTCACAAGATGAAAATGACCGTTTGCGCTCTCCTAGCCTTGTTTTTACCTATGACAACGGTGTAGATCTCGATCCCGCGTTCAGCAATCGCGTGCTAGGGAGACTGTTTTTGGAACAAGAAGACGGTAAAAAGCAGCTTTCCTTAGCGACTTGGCCCGTACCCCGCTGCTGGCGATCCATAGACCCTCCAATGAAGAAAGAAGTGCTGTTGGAAAACGTGACGGACTTGGAGTTCTCGTTCTTCTTTCCAAGCCCTCCTGGGCAGGGCATGGCGGTTAGGGCGAGGGGTATTACTACACCGTTCGATAAAGAGAGCAAGGTTGATCCCGAAGAAAATATTTGGCATGACCAATGGATCATGAACTACCAAGACCTCCCTGCTATCGTGAAGTTGCGTTTAAAGCGTAGTGTTCCGACAGGATTGATTCCTGCTTCTGAGTGGGTGGAGTTTGCTTTTCCTATTCCTAATGCCAAAAAGCCCTTAGTTGTACTGAAATAGGCTGCTACCATGAACGTCCTCATCCTCGTCTTCACAATGCTTGCACTGCTGACCATTATGACGTACACGCGGTTGCAGACCTTCCTGGACTACGCTGGAGTGCGTATCGAATACAAGCAGTTTATGGAAAATACCGAGCGTCAAGACCTAAACAAAGCGGAAGAGCGCAAATACAAAAGCGCTAAGCCCATGCCTAAAGCGAAAAAAACTGATGAAGTGGACACAGACGCTCAAGAGGAGGAGCCGACCGATAAGGACATCGCCCTCTCAAAACTCAACGTCTCCCCTCTTGTAGCTCCAAATGTCGAAGATGCTAAACTGCAAGCCAGCCGCGAAATCACGTCTAGGGTGTTTAGGCGCCTCCTCGATGTCCTGTACAGCAAACAGGAATTTTACCAAGAAGCACTTAAGGAAAACACGGACCTTGTAGGCGCTATCATGAACGAAATCCTCGACACAGCTCAAGATCCGCCTTGCGAGCTAAAATTCACTAATGTGAAGGACCTCGCGAACTTCCCCTTCCGAGACCCTAAGCTACGCGAGGTGTTCTATCAAATGCTTAAAGGAGCTCCTGCGGCCTACGCACACAATTCCAAAGGCGAGAAGGTTAAAGTCGCCGAAGGCTATCCTTCACTGTACGACTACCTCGCGTTCAGAAAGAAGGAGACCAAAATCCGCGTGTGGCTCGCCAAACGAGGACTACTTGAAGCGCTCTACCGCGATCCTTCAACGGTAGAGAGACTCATGGAAACGCGTTCCGACTACTACAATCGCCTCAAAGGCGAATTTATAAGTGCTAAGGATGCTCAAAGTGATCTACAAGATATGTATGGGCATGAAGGGGTCAGCGATATCGATCCCCAATTCCTTGACTTCTCCGTCTCTAAAACAAAGCCTCCCACGGACTAAAGAGCCTGTCTTCCTGTATATTTTTAGGAAGCATGGAGTGCCTAAGCGCAGGCATTTCCTTTATGTTTTCTATTGGATGAAAAGATTTTATTCTGTAAGGTCCTGTGTTCGAGTTGCTTGTAACAAGGTATTTTTTTAACCAAAACAAGAGGAAGGTATCATGGGAGGCGACGTAACAAATTTTCACTCCAAAGCCCCAGTGAGCTACGGCCGAATGGCAGGAGTTCTTGCCTTAGCGCAAACGGCGCAAACACC
>JAJFMA010000275.1 GCA_021772415.1 Chlamydiota bacterium | reverse complement strand
CACCCATTTCAATGATCCCAGCGCACGTGCCTACTACCGAAAATACGCCACTCGTGAGGTAGGCAGCTACAACCCAGGAAGCGGAATTAGCACTCGCTAGTTTGTAGAGGTTAGGGAGAGAAATCCACTTACGCGGGTGTAAGGCCACATCGACGCATTTTCCAATGACTTCTCTTGCGCCGTCAAAACTTGGGAGGCAGCTGTATGCTGCTGAGGCCACTTGAAAGAAGCTAATATCCTCGTCGGCGTTATATCTTCTCACATCACCATAAGTTATTCTGTCAATTTCCATATATCACACCTTTCTTTTAACCAAACATAAATTGTTAAAACGCATTCTAGATAGAACGGTTTCTTTTTGAGGTGGAGATACTATCATGAGTTTAATGATTTAAGCAACTTAAACAAAACGTTTATCGGATCTTAATATGTGTATAAATGACAAATATATATTTTTAATGTACTATTATATAGAGGTGGTTTATCCTCTGAGTTATACTTAAACTGAATTAATGGTGACGTCTATGGCTAAGAAAACTGACTCTACGGAAGTTGAAGAGATTATTCTTCGAACGGATATAACAAATCGGAAGAAAATACAGACAGCGGAAGGCTGGCGTCGTACTATGCAGAAGATGCGTGAAGCGAAACGTAATAAAGCATCTAGTAAGGCTAAGTAGGTGGTTGTTATTTTATTGGTGTTGTAGAATGGTGAAACTAACCTTATAGAAGAAAAATCACCACCGAGACCACAGAGAGAAAAAACAAGAAAAGAAACAGACTCCACTATAACACCGACACGATCTCTGTCACTCTCGGTACTGTCCGAGAGATTTTTCTTCCCTCTGTGGTCTCTGTGATCTCTGTGGTTAGTTCCTTTCCCTTGTAAACAGGGTCATCTGTGAGCATGCCTGGGATGCCTCCATAGAGCCTTCGAACGGACGTGTACTCTCCCAGCCTATTCGCAGAGGATCTCCCCGTCAAAAACTCCTTGCCTTAGCACATCTAGCTCGAGTACCTTACGGGGGAATTAACCTCGAAGTACTTAAGTGAGCTATGACGTCAGAATCCACTCCCATAGATACTTCTCAAAACACCCCACGTGTTGTGATTATTGTACAGGCGCGCATGAGCTCTACGCGTTTACCGGGCAAGGTCCTCAAGACAGTGTTAGGCAGACCCTTGCTCGAGTATTTGATCGAGCGTCTGCGCCGCGTTAAACTGGCTCATGAGCTTGTGATCGCGACGCCATCGGAACCCGAAGACAGCGCCATCATCGAGTTGTGCCAGAAGCTTGGCGTCTCCACATATCAGGGCGCCTTGCATGATGTGCTAGGGCGCTACGCGTCTGCAGCGCGAGAGTATAAAGCCGACATCGTTGTGCGTGTCTGCTCCGACTGCGTCGTCATCGACCCTGCTGTTGTGGACGAAGCTATAAGTTACCTCCTTGACCCCTCACACCATTACGATTGGGTGGGGAATATGGCAGAGAGGCATTATCCTCGTGGGTATGAAGTCGAAGTTTTTACTCGCCAGGCACTAGAGCACGCTGAACGTGAGGCTAAAGAAGAGTATGAGCGCGAGCATGTGACGCCGTTTCTCTACTACAATCCCGAGCTGTTTTCTTTGGGCTCTGTGACGGGAGAGTGCGCCCTTGGGGAGCATAGATGGGTTGTGGACACCCCTGAGGACTTTGAGCTTATCAAACGTATCATCGAAGCGCTGTATCCCATTAAGCCTGACTTCGTCACCGAAAATATCTTAAGACTATTTGAGGAGCATCCCGAGTGGATGGACATCAACGCTCACATCAAGCAGAAGCCTGTGCGCTAAAAAAAGGAGTGTTGCCATGACACAAGACACCGAAAAAGCACCCGTATTCATTATTGCCGAGGCAGGATCAAACTGGCGTGTGGGTTCGCCGCAGCGCGATATGCTGATGGCGAAAACCCTCATTGACGCCGCTGTCGATGCCGGCGCCGACGCGGTGAAGTTTCAGACGTTCCGCGCTGAGACGGTATACGTCGAAAATGCGGGGATGGTGGAGTATCTCAGTGACACGGGTATCGCCGAAGACATACGCGAGATCTTTCGTGACCTTGCCATGCCCTACGAGATGCTTCCAGAGCTGCATACATACTGCAAGGGGCAGGGGATCCAGTTTATGAGTTCGCCCTTCAGTCGCGAGGATTTTGACGCTGTAGATCCCTTCGTAGATATACATAAGATCGCATCGTACGAAATCAGCCACCTCCGCTTGCTGGAGATGGCTGCCCGCACTAAGAAGCCTGTGCTGCTGTCGACAGGGGCTAGTGTCGAAGATGACATCGCGTGGGCTATCGACCGCTTTGTCCAGTGTGGAGGCGGAGATCTCACGTTGATGCAGTGCACGTTAAAATATCCTACACCTCCCGACAGCGTGAATCTGCGAGTCCTCAGCTGGCTCAAAAAGCGCTTTGGATTGCCTGTAGGGCTCTCTGACCACAGCCGCGACCCTATCGTGGCACCTGTGGCAGCAGTGGCACTTGGCGCTACCGTGATTGAGAAGCATTTCACCGTCCACAATAGCCTTCCTGGCCCTGACCACTTTTTTGCCATTACTTCTAAAGAGCTCAAGGAGATGGTACACGCGATCCGCAGTGCCGAACAGATGCTTGGAGACGGCAGCAAAAACGTACAAAACGCCGAACAGGAGATGTACGACTTCGGGCGCCGCAGAGTCCAGGCTGTCTGTGACATCAATTGCGGAGAGATCTTACGCGAAGGCGTAAACATCGATATTATGCGCCCTGGCAACCAAAGGCAGGGCGTGCATCCTCGGAATCTAGAGCAGATCGAAGGACGCACAGCGGCACGTAGCATACCTGTGGGCTGCGGCATACAAGAGGGAGATTGGAGTGACGGAGACCTTTCAGACACTTGAACTCGATCCCAGCTTTGATATCTCTGTCGTAGATGGTGAATGGAGTATCTCTTCAGAGCTAGCCGCGCAGGTGGCAAGCTTCTGGATCGAGCAGAAGGCGCGTTTGGGGGAGCACCTCTTTGATGGGCGTGTCTTCAGTGCTGTGGATCTTTCTCCAACACAACTTAATGGGCAGTGGATACGATACCGCTATGCCGCTGCTGCATACATGCATGACGAAATCGCTGCGCAGCTTGCAATCACTCCTGTGGCGGTTAATGGTATCACACGTTGCGGTGACGGCGTGCTACTGGGTAAGCGAGGGCCACATGTGGCGACGTATGCGGGGTACTGGGAGCTTGCCCCTTCAGGAAGTTTGGACCCCAAAGCTCTGCGTGGTGGCAGCGACACCATCAGCTGTAAGCAGGCGCTGCTGCAAGAACTCACGGAAGAGACGGGCCTATCGGAGCAGCACGTTTCCAGTGTGGTACCCAAGTACGCGGTGCGTGATTATAGTACACGTGCCATCGAGCTTGTCTTAGACATAGATCTACATCCCAAAGCCCGTGACGCGCTCAGCACCGACCACGACGAGTACACAGAGTTCTTGTGGCATTCCCGCAGTACTCCCCTTCCGTCACCCATCGTCCCCCTCACCCATTATCTCCTTTCCACTTTTTTTCGCAGGAATAGAGGACAGGAAAGGTGAGCTTACCTGTATTTGAGTGCCTTCCTCACTTCCTTGCCGCATTTCTTCGCAGGAATAGAGGAGAGGAAAGGCGAGCTTACCTGTTGTTGAGTGCTTTCCTCACTTCCTTGCCGCTTTTCTTTGCAGGAATAGAGGACAGGAAAGGTGAGCTTGCCTGTATTTGAGTGCTTTCCTCACTTCCTTGCCGCTTTTCTTCGCAGGAATAGAGGACAGGAAAGGTGAGCTTACCTGTTGTTGAGTGCCATCCTCACTTCCTTGCCGCTTTTTTTCGCAGGAATAGAGGACAGTACGGGAAGGAAAAATGCATGACAATTAGATTGTTTAATTATCGTGGCAAGAGCTACGTTCAATGCACAAAAATGTACGCAAACCCTGAACATAGGATTGTATGATGAAACTCTCTACAAAGACTCTTCCGCATCATGAGTTGACGGAGCGCATCATCGCCGCAGGCTATCAAGTTCAGAAGGAGTTGGGGGTAGGCTTTCTTGAAGTAGTGTATCAGCGCGCTCTATGTATGGTTTTGCATTCCAATGGGCACAAAGTCGATGTTGAGGTACCTCTCAAAGTGCATTTTAGAGGTGAAGTCATAGGCAATTATGCTGCTGATTTGATCGTTGATGACACAGTGCTCGTGGAGCTTAAGAGTTGTAGCGAGCTAATAGGCAGGCATCAAGCTCAGGTGATCAATTACCTTACGATTACCAAGTTAGAGGTAGGCTTGCTGCTTAACTTCGGCCAGCGCCCACTGGGTCTTCGGCGTTTGTATCCCAGAAAATAGTAGAAGGCGGTATACCCGGCAGCGCACATGGAGTTAGAATGATACTGTGCACCAGGATCGAGAGACCTTGGTGCACAGAATGATGGGATCTATCAGTGTAATGAAAGTCACCTAGGGGAGCAGCTCTTGGCACTCCCTTTCAGCGCGCTCCGCGATGTTTTGTAGTTCTCGCGCTATAAGTTTGGCGTCTTCAACTAGCACTTTCTCACGATTTTCGGATAACGTCTCCAATGAATCGCTAACTTCCTTGGCCTGGGTTGCTCGCTCAGCGACATTCTCTGCATATTCTCTACGGACATTTAGATCGGGGTTGCCACCATGATGTGCCGGCACATGAGCGTGCAGATCATTGACGAAGTCCCTCACTTTTTTAACGTTGTCGTTCGATGCGGGGAATACGCCTTCCATGTGTGCTTCGCCACCCTTAGAGTTCATGATGCCTTGCATCGCCTTTTGGATATTGCGGGGAAGATTGGGCCATCTTTCGCTAGAGCTAGGCTTCGTTGGCTCTGCAGTGTGAAAATAGTTACCTACTTTTATCGCGACGAGGACTCCCGTAATTATAACTGCTACTATTGCGATAGCGGTATATGCACCGGCATTCTCTTGAACGTGGTCCAAGATGGAAGCTACAGCTGCTCGCGCGGCCTTCTCAACACCAAGTGTGGGTATTTTGATGTACGAATGAACTGGTCGGTTCGGTATTGACTGAATTGGCGGTGATAAAGATTTTAGTCTATGCCAACCTGTCGTGATTGCTTTTAGTTTCATAGGAGATTCCTTTGTTTATTAAATATTAAATCTTGCTTATTATAATAATAAATTTGTTTAATTGCAATATTAAAATAATTTTATATTTTTGTTCGCGTAATTAAATACGGCCAGAAGGGGAAGAGTTGCAATGCATTGTGCTGCTGCGGCTTTTATAGTGTGTCAACTGTTGTGATGCTGGAGCGTCTCGGGTATAATGCTGCGCTATGAAGTACGATAATACACGCGCCTACCAAAAACACCTGTCCGCCTGCAACGCACAGCAGTATGCCGATGTCTATGTGATCATCAGCAAAGATACAGCCGAG
>JAJFMA010000274.1 GCA_021772415.1 Chlamydiota bacterium | reverse complement strand
TTTCATATCTACGAACTCCACAAAGGCGGCGCGGAGCGCCGCACTCCATGGCCCTCGCTGCGCTCGCGCTATTATCGCACGTCTCTGATTATTTATGTCTTATGTATAGGACGCAAAGTCGCGGCCCTATTTGTTTACACTTTCGAAGGAGCGACAGAGAGTATCAGGAGAATGGATTTCATAATTTCAGTATTGTGTCGCTCCGTTGGAGCTCGATGTTCTCTCTAATCTACCTAGCCCTCACGGGCTAGGCTATAAAGCTGTCGGGGCTTCGCGCCTAGAAAAGGTGCTTTTGGAGTTCACGCTATCGTTGCTAAGTTCGTTCTTCAAGGTAGACCACGGGCAGTATGAACTATCGATTGAGTCATGAAAGCGGCCAGACCTCATCTAGGTGGTACCCCGTGAATATGTACTTCGAAGTTAACCCTATTCATTTAATGTAAATAAATTCAACTTGTAATATTACTATTGTTGACTTATTAATAGTGTAATTGTATCATTCATAAGCTTGGAAATAAAATTATAATATGGAATTAAAGGGTTATTTTTCATTATGGATCATTTAGAAATAAGAAGGGGCGGAGTTCCGACTGATGGAGCTAGGGCGTTAGGGTTGCCTGCTAACTCAGGCGCGGCTGCTAATAGGGGACAACGTGAAGGTGAGACTAGGATTTCAACTGAGGCATTCCCGGCCATTGAAGGTTCAAGACCCTGTGAACAGGAAGGATCATCCAGTGGTACCGTCATGCAACTACAACAACAGGGTATATTTCCGAATTCCTGTGTTTCACGTGTCGCTTTGGGTTCGGGCAGTGAACAGAGGATGGACAGAGCTTCCATCGTGGAGCTAATTCATAGAAATCTAGACAGTGCTCTTCGACTTGTCACCAGCGCGGAGACGTTACAGCAGTGGGTATCTGCTTTTCTTTGTCTGGATTCCGAAGCCTATTTGGAGCTCTCGGAAGAGGAGTACCTAAGTACTGTCAACGCGCTAACAACGATCGTAAGAGCTTCCGATATCGAAGATTCTGCGCGTCAGCGACTACTTACACTCATTGCAAAAAACGATCGCCAAGAACAAAGGCTGCTTTTGCAGTATGCTACTGACAATGAGCTAGAAGCCATCGAGGGCGCACCGGATGCTGATGTTGAAGCTGTCGTTACTGCTATCCATTCAGCGGGTTGGGACGCCCTTATTCCCGCTGGGTGTAACGGCACGCAGGCTGCATACGCTCTCTTTGCAGCCTATGCTCGCCGAATGATCACTATGGATGAGTTTGCAACAGCAATGACCTTCCTCCGCGCGATAACAGGGGTGAACGAAGAAAAACAGCTTCGCTTTTTTCCCATAGAAGCGCGTGCGCTAAGCAAGTATACTAATAGTACCGAAGAGCACATAAATGAAATTCTGAATGCCGCTGAAAATGTTCCTGAGCATTTGCGATATGTCGTTCTTGTGGATGGCCAGGCCTATGACAGATTTACGCTGCTCGGTATAGAACCTACGTTCTTCGATAAAAGAAATCCGCCCTTTGGCATCTTGCGTAGTCATGGTGAGCTGAGACAGATGAAATGCGGTATGGTGTCGTTTGCTGTACTCAGGCAAGTGTTTCCGGAACTCGCACCGGTGTTGCACATGACACCAACACTACAACATATGGCAAATCACGTCCTAGCAGGCCGCTCTGACTATATGATTCTCTTTCCTGGTGATGCACCAGTCATACACGGATCAGTGGATAAGCTTCTGTTTGCTGCCATGCATGACGTCTTCCACACGTTGGGACGACGTTTGGCGAAGCAATATTCTCCCATGTTGATTCAAACATTTTTTTCGCGTTGTCGTCTTAGTGAGAGGCACCGTGCTCAGTACCAGGCTAAGCTTGGTGATGGTGTTAGAGTACTGTACCCGTTCTTCGAAGAAGGGAATTTTACAGTTCGGGAGCTGATATCTTACGTCGTCGATCGTATTTTGGGTAGGGTAGTGGACGGAGACCTGAAAGCACCATCTTGGGAGGGCTATTCCGTAAAAAAAGGAACGCATGACTCGATACATCTGCTGATTGTCGACGCATATAGGATTTTGAGAGATTTGGCTCTCAAAGATATCATGCCTAGAGCTCTTGATCTCCTGCCCGATGATGATCTCCGGGCCGATTTGGAACGTCGAAAGTCTGAAATTCTGGCTAATGTGGATCTTTGCTTTGGTTTCGATAGTCTGAACTAGTGCTGGCCTGACAAGCGTTTCGGTGCTTCTTGGATGGGTATCGCAATCTTTTTAGGCCTATGAAGAAGTTCTGTCGCTAATGTTGGAGAAAATACGCGAGATACTTTATCAATCAAGGCATGACTATTCCAAAGACCATGCGAGCGCTTGTGCTCGACGAGCACCACTCTGATGCCGAGACGGCGATACGCTCATTACGTGTTGCTGAGTTGCCGGTCCCAGAGCCTAAATCTGGGCAGGTACTCATTAAGATTGAGGCGGCTCCATGTAACCCTTCTGACCTGCTTTTTCTTCAGGGGCGCTACGGGGTTAAAAAGACCCTGCCGACATCTCCCGGATGGGAAGGAGCCGGCACCGTAGTCAAGAATGGCGGCGGCCTCATGGGCTGGTGGTCGACGGGTAAACGCGTTGCCTGTGCCACGCAGGGAGATGGAGGTGGCACTTGGGCGGAATATGCGCTTGTGGATGCTATCAGCAGTATTCCTCTAGATGATGCTATCTCCTTCGAGCAGGGGGCATGTCTTATCGTTAACCCGCTGACAGCGGTGGGGCTAGTGGAGACGGCTAAGCATGAAGGGTACAAGGCGATTATCCAAACCGCGGCTGCAAGCCAGCTTGGGCGCATGGTTGTAAGCCTGGCACAGCAAGACAAGATCCCTTTGATTAACATCGTTCGA
>JAJFMA010000273.1 GCA_021772415.1 Chlamydiota bacterium | reverse complement strand
TGCTTGTAACAAGGTATTTTTTTAACCAAAACAAGAGGAAGGTATCATGGGAGGCGACGTAACAAATTTTCACTCCAAAGCCCCAGTGAGCTACGGCCGAATGGCAGGAGTTCTTGCCTTAGCGCAAACGGCGCAAACACCACAGCAATTTGTGAGCCGTATAGTAGATGGTCTTTTGCTCGCTGGAATCGAAACTCGACCACATCACCATGCAGTGTTTAATGCTGCTAATCGTAACAAGCTTACTGGTAAGCATCACCCTAAGCGAGAAGGGCGTGAAGTAGACGCTAGAGTTCGTGAGCAGGCTCCACGTAGCATCTCGGGTGCATCGGCGGCAAGTGTCTGTGGTGATGACACCGGTGCAGACGACATGGAAGTTGGGGGTGGTCAGGATGCGCTTGATGTTACAAGCACAGACCGTGACAGGAAAAAGCAAGCTTGGAAAGCGGACAAAAGGCAAAGGCAGCGGGCTCGCAATAAGGAGCGAGATATGAAGATCGCCTCTGTTGAGCGTGAATTAGGAGAGATCGTTAATCCCTCTCAAGGGGATTCGAATACCAAGGCTTAGCCACCAAGAGACCTTTTGGCCTTCAGAGAGTGTCAGGAAATCACGGCGTGTTATTCATCCGAAGAGCCCTTCGGGTTCAGATATTACAGCCTAGGGCATAGGCCTAGTCATTACCCAAAATTTTAAAATAAATATTCAAACTGTGGTTTTTTTGATACTCTCAATCAAACGCAGTGAGTTCCATCATGAGGCCCTTCGGGCCTCATGAAAACATATATACAATTGGAAGGCAGGCGGGGTTTCTTGGTACTCTCGAAGGGGTGAACTTGACTAGCGACCGCCTGTGCGTGGCATGCGATTCTCGAAGACTGCTGCAACAGATGGCATCGCGGCCTGTAGCCAGCGGGTGAGTTCGGCATCATAGCCTTGGGGCCGGTTTCCTAAGCCTACTACAGCCAAGACACCGTTTTTTCCAAGGATGGGAATCCCCAGAAATGAGTCGAGTTTAGGAAAGCCTGGAAGAGGCCCACGGCCGCGACGATCTTCCATGGGCTTATCGGAACTGATAGGCATTTTTGTTTTTAAAACGTAGCCTGCGAGAGAGTCCACGTATGTCTGTGAGATGCCTTCTCCAGGTCGGGAAACGCTGGCGCCTGTATGGGATACGTTACTATCGTGGTCCATAAGTGCGCGGACACGAAGACAGGGTCTATGGCCTACATCTATAACATCAGCAAGAAAGCCATATTCACTCGAGCTTGCACTTACGAGATTGAATAGAAGCTTGTGAAACCAGGGGCCTTCAGCATCGCCAGAGATATAGTCGCGAAGCACTCTATTCATACCTGCGAACAGGTGTATGTGCGTTGAAACTTTCTCCTCTTGGTGTTTGAGCGCTGTAATATCCTGCGCAACACCGTAGACAACTCCTTTGGACAGATCCGACTCTGCCTTCCATCGCAACCAGCGAATTTCGCCATTGGATGCCACGTAGCGGTTTTCGAAATTGTTTATGGGTTTGTTTTCGCCTAAAACTCCAAACGCCTGCGCAGTGCGTGCGATGTCTTCAGGGTATACGTAGCTGGCGAAGGAATTGTTTACAAAATCGTGGCGATTGTAGCGCAGGAGCTGTTCGAAGAAGGAGTTGATGTGGTGGAATTCGCCGTTCATGCTCGTCACACAAAGGCCCTGATGGGAGATGTCAAAGAGCTTTCGATAGTCTTCAATAGCTTGGATGTCAGGTAGAGTATCTTGGGTTCCCGACGAATTTCTGTGTGAATTTGTCGGATCTATCGTTGTGCTCATTTTCACCTAATAAGGGTCTTGGTTGTGTATCTACTCGCAGTAGTTTCGCACTATTACACCAGGACAAATGACAATAGGACCTGTCGATCGTAAGACCATAGATGGCTTAAGTCGCGTAGAGACTCACCGTGGACTGTGGCAGCGGCTTTTGTGAAGAAGGCTGCTAAGGCCTCGGCGTCGGCACTTGCTGGCGATGCTTGATGTGCGACCACGATCCACGTGTAGCGCTCTTCGAAGTGAGTCAATTTGTTGTGCGTGAGTATTTTTAATAGATGATCAGTGCCATCAACGTGCGTATCACCGACGAGGCAGACATCGTATCCATCAGCCTCAGTCACCTGTAGCTCTACGCTTTCACTTGCAGTATCACCGAGCCTAACTAGTAGAACCTTGCCGTTCAAATGACTTAGTTGTTGGGCAAAAGCTTCACTGTAGTCAGCGCCATCGCCAGTAAGGAGTAGAAGGCGCTTACTTGCATCTCCTGCAGTACATAGCTTTGTGGCTAATCTGCGCAGGGTATCTCGTTGGTGTGGTTTGGACTCGGGTTTAAATCGTCTTTGCTTCTTGCGAGATGGTAACGCTCCCGCAACATGCTGTCCAGCAAGCTGCAGGCTGTCACGCGATGCTGGCAAACCACGAGTAACCCCACGCATCAGCACAAAGCCTCCTGAAATAGCGGCACCTAAAAAGGCTCCTAGAATGGCAAACAATAGAAGATGTGGGCGCTTAGGAAGAATCGGACTTACAGCGTGGTCTACGGGGCCTGAAAGCACGGTTTCAAGGTTATGTGAGATGTTTTTGGTCTCTACAAGCTTACTAACTTCCTCGACGATACTCTTGTTGACTACAGTCTGATACTTGATCATCTCTTCCGTGGCCCAATAGGCAGGGAGGACCGCAAGCTTCTTGTCGATGTCTTCAAGGACGCTACTGATAAAGCCACGTTCATATTCAAGTTGATCGATGTGTGCCTGAGCATAGTCTTCCAAGTGCTTTGCTGAAACACTCACCTTTTGTTGGATGAGGTCTAGCATCGTTTCTTGAAGTGCGGCAACCTTCTCTTCTAAAAACTCTTTACGAAGATGAAGAAGCTGATTTGTTTGTTTAAGGTGTGATAGCAGGAAAACACGCTGTTGGCTGAGCTCCTCACGGATACGTTCCTGCTCTTTCTCACTGTGGATTGTGTCGTCCTTAAGACTCATGCTAAGAGCGCTGTAGCGCTTGATGATGTCGTTGCTGACGGGGTCTTTAAGTGTTCCACTTAGAGAGCTAATCTCAAACTCCTCGTCTTTGACCTGCTCCAACACAAAAGAAGTTTGGCGGATTTCAGCCTCGACATCATGGACTTGTACAATCATCGAAACATGAAGTTTATTGGCCGATTCGAGATCGACCCCTTGCAGTTCACGATCCGGGTTGCGCTGATGGGTGATACGTTCGCGGATGAGGCGTTCATGAACCTGTGACGATCGAAGATAGTTGTCTAGATAGCTGACAAGAGTGCTACGATGACGTTCTTTATCCGGCGTATTTTCAGTGCTGGGATCCTTCTGCCATACCTTAGTGTACCATAGCTTAAAGAGGGTAGGAACAGCTTCAGCCAGCGATTCCGGAGCCGGCAGCGATGTTTCCGATTCCAACAGCAACTTGAGTTGCTGCGCATAAAATTGGTTTTGCTCCAGATTGTGTAACTCCGAGACCTGCGTGTCAATACGGTCGGTTAGTTGCGTTTGGGAGCTTTCTGGTGCTCCATACATGGCCAGCTGTAGGCCGTCACGACGCAACTTGAGCGTATTGATATCGGAAATAGTGCGACTCACTAAGGGGGGGAGATTTGGCAGGGTCCCCAAACTTTCGAAGAAATGGTCTCCACTCGTTCCAATGGTCCGTAGGCGTCGCAAATTTAAATCAACTCCAAGAAGGCGCTCTTTGCTTAGCTCCTTTTGTCTTAGCAAAGCTTCAAGCTCGCGCTGGGATTCGATGACGCCCGTGTCGGCGAAGTCATGAGAGACCGATACAGCATGGTCGGTGATGATTCGCTTGAGATCTTCCGCCGACTCATTTTGTCGTTGGCGTAAATAGTCTAGTTGGGAGGCCGCTAACGTCTTATTTTGTCCTTCCAAATAACCGTGATACTCGTCCATGAGCGCGTTGGTCAGCTCACTGACTAGGTGGCGATCGTCGTAGGAGAACGTTAAAAGGAGGATGTTGTCACCGTCTTTGTCAGGTTTGACATCGAGTCTTTTGGCAAGCTGCTCGGCTGTAGTGCCTATAGGAGCTACGGATAGAATGAATGTTCGCCCTTCAAGATTCTGGCCACTGCGTGCACTAAGAGTGAAAGTCAGTTCGCCGTCGTCTCCCAAAACAATCTGTTGATTGAGTTGCCCTTGTGCAACAAGAACGTTTTGTGGGCTTTGAATCGAGAGCGTTCCGCCTTCCGCTATCTCCACTTCAAGTGTTATAGGTGTCTCGCCCGTATAGCTGACATTGTGGCAAAGTAGAGCGCTGCTCTGACGTGGAAATACGGGGTGCTTGCCCCCCTGAAGGTAGGCGATTTCCGTGATGATATTGGCACGAATGTTGTTGAGTCGCGAATTTTCGATGCGCTTCTCGTTGACCTTTACATGTAGGTCGAATTTCTCAACGACAGTTTCCCAGATACGCTTGGATTTGAATAGGGGTATAGTAGCGTCTTGCGAGCCCCCCGACAGGCCCGATAGCATCGACATGATGTTGCTGCCGCCAGAGAAAGGCTTGCTGCCTTTATTGTGAAAGGAGGCCTCGGCGACGTACCGGGTAGGGCGTAGAGCTGCTACTCCTGCTACTAGCAGGCTTACGAAGATGCAGAATAAGGCCATCTTGAACTTATTTCGCCACAACAGCGAGGTAAGGTCCGATATTGGAATGGCTTGGTCGGTGTTGGGTCGATGTTCTGTGCTCATAGCGACGATCTCCAGATAACTGCAAGGCAGCAGCATACACTCTCCCCCCGATCCCCTGCAAGCCATCAACATAAATATTCACAATGGAGGCTTGACATTGACCGCCGAGGGATAGACTCGACTTTCGATATCTTTAGCCCCTATTACCCAGATGAGTAGGTCGTGAATAGATTTTTTCTTCGTGGACCTGTTTTGACAGAGCATTGATCACTAGTGACATAAAATATCGGTAAGCGTCTGAAAACGTAACATGTGTTTTAGTTGGCCCTTCGGGCCTCATGAGGGAGCTTTGAGTGCCTTAGATAATTACGTGTTGCTTGGGTAAGCTAAGGTGTTAATCTACCTTTTCTTACGATAAAAATGTCGAAAGTTGAGACAGAGGGCTCTGAAGGGGGAGGGAATTACCGAGATGCCCACGCAAGGTGGGCATCTCATCATGGGTCTCGCTTACGGCAGTAGTACTTTGTAGCAGCCGTAACCCGATTGGAAGCAGCTCATCGAAGGCAGTAGAGAACTGATCCAGCGGTTCCACTGTGTGATGGGCTTTTCGGTGACATAGACGGTGTCCCCTGGCATAAGCAGAAGGCTTTCGTTGGGAAGCTGGGTGATATGACACCAGTTCATGACATAGATTTTTGGGCATTCAATGCCCCCGCGGATGACTTGAATGCAGGAGCGGTCTCCAGTGTATGGGATTCCTCCGGCAGCAACGAGGGTCTCGCGCAGAGACAGGTGTCCATAAGGAAGATCTACTGCTTTGGGGCAGCCTACTTCACCCATGACCATGACGCGAGCGTCTTGGGCCCTGGCGATGAAGATCTGGTCTCCGCCTTTCATGACGATGTTCTGGCACATGTCGCCTTCGTTAAGAAGCCGATGAAGGTCTATAGGCAGTAGGCAGCCATTACGCGAGACGTAGCTCATGAACAGATTGGCGCTAGGCTTAATTTTGGCCAGCGCTAACACATCATAGAGATGAGTTTTACCGTTGACGGGGATATGGTTTGCGCATACTTCACCAATGAGGTCGACTTGGTGGCTAAGGCGGTCTCTGTAGCTAATGAAAACTTCAATGCCTTTAACCTGCTCCTGGTATTTGTTCGTTAGGGCGTTGCGAGCATCTTCCATGCTGAGCCCTTCAATATAGACGGAGTCGATATCAGGAAGGTCAACTCTCCCGTGGTGTACCTTGAAACCAACCTGCTTGTTGATGACTTCGACGGCCTTCATTAGGTCTGAGCGGGAAGGGTGGTAGACGGCGATATTAAGGACGTCGTCCTCACAGATGACATCGTCAAACTCGTCAAAAGCATCGTAGGGGAGCTCGTCGACTTCTTCGCCGAGCATTTCCATAATGGCATTCTTGCCCTGACGGATCTTGTAGCTGTCGGTGACAAATTCATCGACTTGGAACATGCAGTAGTTGCATTTATCGCGGAATCCACAGCTCGTAAGTACGACAGCGCACAGGGCCCATGTAAACCATGACATCGGGGATGCCTTCACAGATCTACCTCCTATCTCCAGATAAAGTATGTGTTAAGTGAGGCAATGAGTATCCTGGAATGGCGATTATTCTGAAAGCATAAATACACCTGTTGGATGTATCGGCTATCATTGAGTTGAATGGAGTAAGATGCTAAAATTAAAATGGATAGATACAGAGAGTCGACGCGCGCACAGGCCCATACCGTATAAATGCCATGCCGTGTTAAGCTACTCCCCAGTAAAGAACTGAATACGTATAACCTCATAAGGTCGGAGACATGGAGACCGAGGAACTTTTAGAAGAGCACAGCGAATACAAGTACGGCTTTGTCACTGAAGTCGAGACGGATCACATCGCCCCGGGTTTGAGCGAGGATGTCGTCCGTTTGATTTCCGAGAAGAAGGGCGAGCCCGAGTGGATGCTTGCGTTTCGCTTGAAGGCGTACCAGCGTTGGCTGGAGTCTGCGGAGCCAAAGTGGGCTAATGTCGGCTATCCCGAGATTGACTATCAGGCGATACGTTTCTATTCGGCTCCTAAAAAGAAGCCTAAACTCAATAGCTTAGATGAGGTGGACCCGGAAGTCCTCAAAACGTTCGAGCGTTTAGGGATCCCGTTAGAAGAGCAGAAGCGCCTCACCAATGTCGCCGTCGACCTGGTCTTTGACTCTGTATCTATTGGCACCACCTTCAAGAAGAAACTTGAAGATGCCGGTGTCGTTCTGTGTTCAATGTCTGAGGCGATACAAGAGTACCCCGAACTCGTCCAAAAATATTTGGGAACTGTCGTTCCCATCGGTGACAATTACTTCGCGACGCTGAATTCTGCAGTCTTCACAGATGGTTCGTTCGTTTATGTGCCTAAAGGCGTTAAATGCCCGATGGAGCTGTCGACCTATTTCCGTATCAATGACCAGCAGTCTGGGCAGTTCGAGCGCACACTTATTATTGCTGAAGAGCGCTCGTCGGTCAGTTACCTGGAGGGGTGTACCGCTCCCGCTTACGACACCAATCAGTTGCATGCTGCTGTTGTGGAGCTTATTGCTCTCGACGACGCCGAAATCAAGTATTCGACCGTGCAAAACTGGTATGCCGGCGACCCTAAAACGGGTAAGGGCGGCATCTATAATTTCGTCACCAAGCGTGGTCGTTGTGCGGGCAAAAACTCAAAGATCTCCTGGACACAGGTAGAAGTCGGCGCCGCCATCACATGGAAGTACCCTAGCTGTATCCTTCAAGGCGATAACAGTGTGGGGGAATTTTACTCTGTGGCACTCACCAATGGACATATGCAGGCCGACACCGGCACGAAGATGATCCACCTTGGTAAGAATACGACGTCGACGATCATCTCCAAGGGTATCTCCGCCGATGTCTCCCACAATAGCTATCGTGGCCTTGTCAAAGTTGCCCCTAAAGCCGCCGGTGCTCGCAACTACACGCAGTGCGACTCCATGCTCGTCGGAGACCAGTGCTCGGCGAACACGTTCCCTTATATTGAAGTGGGAAATGCCACAAGCCAGATCGAGCATGAGGCGTCCACATCGAAGATGAATGAAGAGCAGCTTTTCTACTTCCAGTCACGAGGGATCTCGCAGGAAGATGCCATCAACATGATCGTCAATGGATTCTGCAAGGACGTCATCCGCGAGCTGCCGCTCGAGTTTGCTACCGAAGCGCAGAAGTTGTTAACTCTTAAGCTAGAACACTCCGTAGGATAATCATCACATGCTCGAAATCGAGAACTTATCTGCCACAGTAGAAGATAAACCTATTTTGCAGGGCTTGAGCCTGCAGGTTAAAAAAGGCGAAATCCATGCCATCATGGGCCCTAACGGTGCCGGCAAGTCCACGCTTGCTAAGGTGATCGCTGGACATCCGAGCTACGAGGTCACCGAAGGGAGCGTCCGCGTCAATGACGAAGACATCCTAGAGTTCGATCCCGAGGATCGCGCTCACAAGGGTCTCTTCATGAGCTTTCAATACCCCGTTGAAATTGCTGGCGTCAGTAACGCGCAGTTTTTGCGACAAGCCTACAACGCACAGCGCAAAGCGCATGGCGAGCCGGAGCTTGATCGCGAGCAGTTCGATGTACTGCTTACAGAAAAAATGGAAATGATGGGTGTTCGCCCCGAGTTCAAAGACCGTAGTGTCAACGAAGGCTTCTCCGGTGGAGAGAAAAAGCGCAACGAGATCCTGCAGATGGCGGTGCTACAGCCGCAGTACGCGATTTTGGACGAGACGGACTCAGGACTCGATATCGACGCTATCCGTGTGGTTTCTGCGGGAGTGAACAAGATAATGAACCCTGAGATGGGCCTTGTTCTTATTACGCACTACCAGCGTCTCCTCAACTATATAAAGCCTGATGTAGTGCATGTGATGGTCGACGGAAAGATCATCAAGTCTGGCGGCCCAGAGCTCGCTCTGAAGCTAGAAGAGCAAGGGTATGACTGGCTGCTTAACGACCGGGAGGCTGCCGGATGCTAGACCAGGCACATTCCGAACAGAGCGCCTTCTTTGCAGCGGTCAAAGTGTGGTATGAGGCTGTTAACGCCTCAGGAAGCCTTGGGCGCCTACGCACCAAAAGCTGGGACCGCTTCCTTGAGCTGGGTTTACCGGAGCGCCGTGACGAGGTCTTCCGCTACATACGCCCACACAGACTTTATGGACGTGCTCTGCAGTGCGCGGAAGCTTCGGCAGCTTTAAAATCCGAGGACTTGACCCCTTATCACTATCCTGAGTGCAAAGGCGCCTGTCTCGTTCTTGTCGATGGTAAATACGCTCCTGAACTGTCCCAGCGCAAGGCAATCCCCGAGCAACTGGTTGTTGCTACACTAGACAAAGCGATCCGCACCTATTCGACATTCCTCAACAACCACTGGCTGAAAACACTTAAAGACGAGAAAGATCCCTTCGTAGCCCTAAACGGCGCTGTGCATTCGGAAGGACTCTTTTTGTATCTTGCCCCCAACATAGTCATCGAGCAGCCGATACAAGTTCTCAATATTGTGACAGCGGCGAGCACAGACCGTGCCCTGCACCCACGCGTCAATATCTTTGCTGGAAAGCAGTCCGAACTTACTCTCGCGATCAAAACTGTCGAGCTCGGCAGCAATGGCTACCTACTCAACTCCGTCGTTGATGCCGTTGTTGACGAAGGGGCTCACGTAAAAGTCGTCGCAGACAACCGCAACCTGTCGCCAGATGTCTGGCACCTCGAAGCCTTGCGTGGGCAGCTCAAAGGCAACAGCAGCCTAAAGAGTACTGCTGTGACTGAAGGCGCTTTTGTGCAGCGCTCTGACTACCGCGTGGCTATCCACGGGGAGAACGCCGAGACCGAGCTTTCAGGGCTCGCACTTCTCGATGAAAAGCGTGAAGCACATGTCCACGTTTTAGTTGACCACCAAGCGCCTAATTGCCGATCGGATCAGCTCTTCAAAAATGTGCTTACAGACATCTCTCGCGCCAGCTTTGAAGGTAAGATTCTTGTGCAGCAAGCAGCTCAAAAGACCGAGGCCTACCAGCTCAACAACAACCTACTTCTTAGCGACAAAGCCAACGCCGACAGCAAGCCCAACCTCGAGATCTTTGCTGATGACGTCAAAGCCTCCCATGGCGCTACCGTCGGTCAACTCGATACCGAGCAGATGTTCTACCTGCGCACTCGCGGCTATGACAAACACGAAGCACAGAATTTGCTGATTCGCGGCTTCTGCCAAGATGTTACCGACAGACTTCGCTTGCCTTCGCTTGCCGATGAGGTTTCAGACAGAGCGCGTAACTTCTTAGCGTAGCTGGGGCATACGGTAGAAATCACCACAGAGCCCACAGAGCCCACAGAGAGGAGAGTGAAACCCTATTTTCTTACCTTTCCTACATTTGTGGAAAAAGCAGAGGCTAAATGTGATTGAGCCCATAGCTCATATAGGTATCTCTGTGTCCTCTGTGGGCTCTGTGGTGAATTTTTAATCTTCTAAAGGAAGCACTATGGCACAAGATGTAATAGATCTCTCCCTGTACCGCGCAGACTTCCCCATGCTGACTCAGAAGCCACATGGCAAACCGCTCGTATACCTTGACTCGGGAGCTACGGCGCAGAAGCCGCAAGTGGTCATCGACGCCATTACAGACTTCTACAGCTCCCACTACGGTACCGTAAACCGCGCTGTGTATAGCCTCGCCACACATTCCACCGAAGCCTATTCTCAAAGTCGCGAAAAGGCGCGCGGTTTTCTCAATGCTTCTAAAGTCGAAGAAATCATCTTCACACGCGGCACCACAGAGTCCATTAACCTAGTGGCCTACTCCTTCGGAAAAGCCTTCGTGAAACCGGGTGATGAAATCCTCATCACCGAAATGGAGCACCACTCCAACATCGTCCCCTGGCAAATTCTCTGTGAAGATCGCCAAGCTATTTTGAAGGTTGTTCCAGTACTCGATAATGGTGAGCTGGACTTTGAGGCTTACAAGCGATTACTTTCCGACAAAACCAAACTTGTCGCGTGCATGCACGTATCGAACGTATTAGGTACCACTAACCCCATCCGTGAAATGGTGCAACTAGCTCACAGTGCAGGAGCGAAATTTCTCGTCGATGGCGCACAAGCGGCTCCTCACATGTCTGTGGATGTCCAGGATCTAAATTGTGATTTCTATGTCTTCAGCGGACATAAAGCCTATGGTCCCACTGGCATTGGGGTGCTGTATGGACGCGAAGAGCTTCTCGATGCCATGCCGCCCTATCAAGGTGGTGGCGATATGATTGAGACGGTGACCTTCGAAAAAACTACTTACAACCATCTCCCACTCAAGTTTGAAGCAGGTACCCCTATGATCGCCGAGGTCATTGGTTTAGGCGCGGCAATCGATTATCTTACTGATATCGGTCTCGGTAGCATTCACGACTGGGAACTGTCTCTATTGCATCGCGCTACCCAACAGCTACAAGAGATTGAAGGACTACGTATTGTGGGAACAAGCAGCACCAAGGGAGCCATCATTAGCTTCGTCGTCGATGGGGCACATCCCCTCGATATGGGCACGCTCTTGGACCTTAAAGGCATTTGCCTCCGCACAGGACACCACTGTGCGCAACCTCTTCTTGCACGCTTTGGCTTTACCTCTACATCACGCGCAACCTTCGGCCTCTACAACAACAGCGAGGACGTCGACATCTTCGTCACCGCCCTCAAAGAAACCCTCACGCAGCTTCGCTAAACGTCACTTTCTAGTGAATAATTGTTAAGAGAGCGATTGCGTCTATTAGTTCGTTTGTATGAGGTTATAACGAATAATAAAACGTTTACAATATATACGCATTTGTATATAAGTAACACATAGTTTATTTTATTGAAATTGCTAATTCTTACATGCATGGAGTTCACATGAATTTATCGGGACTAGAAGGGATAAGAACGCCCCCCGTAAGCAGGAATACACCAGGAGATACTGAAGCCGTTGTCACACGAAAAGCGAGCGAGAGTTTGCTTCACGCTCAAAATACCTTGATAGGGTGCTTTAAGCAGCAAATGAAAGACGGAGCTGACTTTGATGGTGTAGGACGCAAAAACCAGGTTGTGCAATGGCTGAACTGCGCGATCACATGTATCATCAACGCTCGCATTGTACTAGGTGCCTCATATCAACCTGAATTAAGTAATTCCGTCCCGCTTTGCCCCATCGATAGTGCAAAAGCAGCAATGGACACGATACAGACGCTTACGTCTCACGACCTGCCGCGGGGTTGTGCTGAATGGTGTCAGGAGTCTGTAGGTAATATAAGTAAAATTTTTAGAAATTACGGGTGCCCGGGGCCAGTTTCGACAGACACATCCTCTAGTGGCTATGCAGGGAGTCGCATATTGTTGAAACACAAGCCTACCCCGGAGGGACAATATGAATTTCGAGTAGGAATCGGCTTGGATTCGATGCCCTTCACTCAAATCACGGGTTATTCGTTTATTTCGTCTAATACGGTGAGCGACACCATAGCACTTCAAAATGAAGGAAGGCTGGTCGGAAACATTGAGGTGACGTTAAGCGACTATTCGCGGAGCATGAGTGATGTCATTGCTGAACTAATGGAGAATATAGTAGGCATCGCGGCGCTGTCATTAGCGCGCTGCCGTGGGATTGACAATAGAGTACTATCTCTCATTGCCGACACGCATCCTCAGCTAACACGACTGGCACTGACCAAAAATCCTTCTTATTGTGAAAAGGATGTATCGGCGCTCACACAATTTAAATCCCTGGAATATCTAGAGCTGTCCCTAAAGGATGTGAGGATGGACTTTTTACAAAGGATTTTTGAGTCTTCTCCGCGCCTACAGCACATTGTAATTGTAGATGTTAAAGGGAAGCAGTCTGTCACCTATTGGAGGAGTGTTGATGCCTTCCAAGTGACAGAAGCTGCAAATGACAACCCCGTGGGTGAGAGAGCTACTCGTGCAGGAAAGCGAAGACAAAGGCATCGCGATAATACCGATTACGTGCTGCAGACTAGCGCCCCAGCATTCAAAAAGCGAAAGAACTAACGCCTATTAGAGAGTGTCAGGAAATCTGATGGGTTTGCAAACTCATTGGTCTTTCATGAGACCCGAAGGGGCGCCTCATTGTAGCCCCACCCGGAAGGGTGGGGCTACAATAAGTCGACCCGTTGGGCCTCATAAGAATATAGAGGAGTCGCAACTAATTCTGAGGTTTCCTGACACTCCCTGCGGGGTTCAGAATGAAAGGGGCCGGACCCTGCGATTCTCGCGTTCTTAGACTTTCCAGGTGCCGGCGTCGAAGAGGCATCTCCTCCATGGTCTTCCGGACTGACATTGTCACTACTGACAATGGGCGCTAGTTGGGTTTCAATGGCTTTTACAAAATCCCACGATGTCGCTATAGCCTTTAGTCACATATGTCTAGATATCCGACGGCATTTACGGGAGGCGCTATAGCATGGAAAAAACTATCGATGAGCTGTCATTTGAGTGGCAGATAGCAACACCTATTTCGCAAGTTAAAGCTGTAACGCCGGCAAGTCCACGTGATTTGCTAGCTGATGATTTACTACGCCTCCATAAGTATTTGTCGGACTTGATCGAGAAGCTACGCGCTCGCGAGTTTTCTGTATTTAAGGCGGAATCGGTGATGTGGCTCACGGGTGAGATTGCCGCTGTGTCAGCGGTTTTGGATCTGATGGGGATTCCTCCGCACATGCGTACGGCAAGCGAAGGGTCGAACTTTGACCATCAAGGGACGTGTACCCAAAAGGGAGGTTCAAGATACCTTGATTGTGCGCTTACTCATTGCGGTGAGGGCCCTGAACGAGAGCTGATGACACTAGTTCGGATGATGATTAACCGACGTGCTGAGAGCCTTCAGGAGCGCAGTGATGCCCGGACAAGGAGACGCGATACGGCTACAGACAGGTTAGGTAAGCGCCAGCGAACACGAGAAAACAGTTCGAATAGTCATAGACTTGTTTTGGAGGTTTTGGAGCCGTTGATGAATGAGGGAGTGGATCCGCTATCGCCCTTGTGTTCGGCGCTGCCGACAAAGCTACGTATAGAGGGAAAAACCGGAACTGAGGTGTCGACCAAGCTGGTACGTAACGTCGTTGTTGCTCACCTAGCCTTGACTCATCTATTGGAACAGTATGAAGGTAGCTACTCTCAATTGATGGTACATCATCGATACGCATGCTTGAAGGGAGCTCAGAAGGCTCTTGACGTCGTGATACACCTACTTTCGATAGATGTGGGACAGGTTATAGCACTTGAAGACATCGGTATCAGGGAAGTTGAATCCATGGCTACACCTGATATTCGAGCACTTCTGTGTGAAGCATCGAGTGTGTTGTCCAATATCCCATCTAGAGTGCTGATCGATGGCACGATCGGTATGCTGGATAAAATCACTCGTCGGCAAAGCGGAACTTCGTCTGTGTCGACTTCCTCTGAGAGAGGGTCTGTTGCTAACCCAGATCTGACAGTACGCTTCGATAGAGAAATAGATCCTCTTAGACTTCAAACAGTTCGCTTTATGGCAGACAGGAAGGCTTATGCGAACACAAATGTCACCGTAGAATTTGTTAATGTGCCTGGCATATATCGTGAGGAAGCTTTGCGAGTCATTCAGCATCTTGCTGAAGACCCAAGTACGCGTATCGGCATTAAGCTACGGTATAAAGGGATGATGTCCGAGCTGTTTGGACCTCCTTTGATCACATATGCACGAAATATCGAGTCTTTAGAGGTGGCTACAGATCACTGTACTGAAAACGATGTAGGGGCCTACTTGAGTATCATTCCTCAGCTAGCAAACTTGAAGACCGTAACGCTCACTTGTAACGGAGCCGATGTGAAAGGACTGAAAAAGCGTCTGTTCGATAAAAGCCCTAGTATTGAGAAACTCACTCTACATCTGGTGGAAGGAGGATCTCAAGTCTTCACAGTCCGTTCCGCATTTCAAGTACCTTCCAAACCAAGATCGTTAGCCCGGGCGCTGGAGGTATTCAACGCTTCGCCAAAAGGTTAGCCTCTTCTTGCTTCGCTTGTTTTGTTGATAACTGCCTATACATAGGGCTGTGACGTATTTAGATCTAGGCTGGTTGGAAGCTAGGGGTCTTTAGAACGCGGACGAGTCTTTGTGCCGCTGTTTCCACATCTCTTCTATTTCCCAGGGCACTTAGCCGCACAAAGCCTTCGCCGGCAGGTCCGAAGCCAACACCCGGCGTCGTGATGAGCTCCGCTTCGTCCATAAGCTGCTGAAAGACATTCCACGACCCTCTTCCAGGAAAGGCGACCCATAGGTAGGGGGCGTGCTTGCCTCCGTAGACCTTTAGACCACAGCTTGTGACAGCCTCACGCAAGATGCGCGCATTTTCCATGTAGCCGTTAACCAGAGTTTCTACCTCCTGCATGCCTTGGTTTGTGAGCAAGCCAATGCCTGCAGCCTGGGCAAGGTTGGAGGCGCCATTAAATAGGGTGCACGAGAGCCTTCTCCAGTCGTCGATGACTTTAGAGCCATCGTTGAAGGCGAGCTCCTTGGGGACGACAGTCCATCCGAGGCGGACTCCTGTGAAGCCAGCGAGTTTGGAGAAGGAGTTCACTTCGATGGCAACTTCCCGGGCTCCTTCGATTTCAAAGATGGAGCGGGGGAGTGTTTCGTCTTGGATGAAGGGGGCGTAGGCGGCATCGAAGACGATGATACTGCTGTTGGACTTGGCAAAAGCGACGAGCTTCTCAAGCTGCTCACGCGTGGCAACAGCGCCTGTGGGGTTGTTGGGGGAGCAGAAGAAGATGACGTCTGTCTTGTCGGCTGCATCTAAGTCGGGAAAGAACCCGTTTTCTGCGGTACATGGTAGATACGTGAGGCCACCATATCCCTGCGTGCTTACATTATAGCTCTCCGTGCGTCCCATCAGTACCGACGTGTCGACGTAGACAGGATAGGCCGGGTCTTGCAAGGCTACTGTGGCACTTGGGCCAAAGAGATGTTGTAGTCTGCCGATGTCACACTTGGCGCCGTCGGAGACGAAGATCTCACTGGGATCAATATCGCAGCTGTACAGCCTTTCAGCAATGCCTTGACGCAGTGCTAGTGCTCCCTGCTCGGGACCATAGCCTTGATAGCCATCACCGGTAGCGAGAGCTTGCGCAAATTTTATTACAGCTTCGCTAGCAGCTGTTGGGAGAGGCTGTGTGGTGTCGCCTACCCCTAGACTAATCAGTTGGGCGTTGGGGCGCTGTTTGAGGAAGGCATCTCTACGTCGTCCGATCTCTGGGAAGAGGTAACTTGCGTGGAATTTTTCGATATGGCAGTTACGTGCAACCATGGGTGTCTCCTAGCTTTGACGCAGTAATAGTTTTGGGTTTTCGCGTGGGGTGATGAGTCGGTCTATACCTCCATCAACGAGCACTTCGGCGGGTCTTGGCTGGCTATTATATTGCGAGCTCATACAGAAACCGTAAGCGCCGGTGTCGGCGATAGCAAACAGATCTCCAACGGCAGTGTTGATAGGTAGCTGCCTTTGCCCCGCAAGGACATCGGTGTTTTCACATACGGGACCTACGACATCGAAGGGCGATGTAGCAGTATCCTGGAGTCTGTTCACAGAGAAAATATGATGGTAGGCTCCGTATAGCGCTGGGCGCAAGAGCGTCTGCATGCCGGCATCTACACCGACGAATGTACGCTGTGAGCGCTTAATTGATGTCACTTGTGTGATGAGCATGCCTGCATCTCCAACGAGGTAGCGGCCTGGTTCTTGGATCAGTGTAGGCTCATCGAGGCCATATTCCTTGGACTTGGCTTTGACAATACGCGCAACCGTTGCGGCGACAGCATCGAGGTCTAAGGGGCTTTGCTCTGGGCGGTAAGGAATGCCTAGGGAGCCTCCGATGTCGATGAACTCCAGGGTGACGCCTGCTTCCTTCTTTATGCGCCCGGCAATATCCATGAGGGCGTTAACGATCACTTCAAAGTAGTCGGGCTCGAGGATGTTGGAGCCTGTCATCATATGGATGCCAAAGTGTTTTACCCCCCACTCACGTGCGACGTTATAGGCGGTGACGATTTTGTCGTCGTCGATACCAAATTTTGCGTCGGGGCCTGCGAAGACAAGGCCTTCGTCGCCGCTGCCTCCCACGCCGGGATTAACGCGTAGGCAGAGTTTCTCTGGAGCTGCGGTGCCATTGGCAAGGCTCTGTAGCTGCTCTAGGCAGTCGAGATTGAGGCAGACGCCTTGTTCCATGGCGGCAATAAGGTGCTCCTGGCGCTG
Source organism: Chlamydiota bacterium (assembly GCA_021772415.1). Lineage (GTDB taxonomy): Bacteria > Chlamydiota > Chlamydiia > Chlamydiales > JAJFMA01 > JAJFMA01. The sequence goes on along the minus strand of JAJFMA010000273.1, from coordinate 9,930 downwards.
ATAGACACCTGAGTAGAGCATGTTAGAAGTGTCTACTCCGGCGTGCGAGGCAATCTGCACCTCATGGATGCAGGAGCAGTCGGCGCCTACTCCTTCGTCAAGTAGGATTTTGACAACTTCGGGGTGGTTGTTCGCTTTAACAGCATAGTAGAGATCGAATTTCGGATAGTGAGCGCGGTAGGTCTTGATGAGACGTCTCGCGTTTTCACGGATACGGTCGGCGCTGTAGATATATAGCGGCGAGCCATATTTTTTGACGAGATCGCCTACACTGATGCCGTCGATGTGTAGGTGTCCCCCCACATTTTGATAGTGTGCGATGCCATGCCATAAAGCAGTCATAAATTCTCCTTAATCCAAAAAGCCTTGTGCGTGCAGCTGCTCGGCAATGAGCACGCCGCCTCCCGCCGCTCCACGGATGGCGTTGTGTGAGAGCGCAGTAAAACGCAGATGCCCCAAAGGGCATGAGCGCAGGCGCCCCACAGATACTGTCATCCCATTTCCTGTATCTCTGTCGAGACGCGGTTGGGGACGGTCAACTTGATCTAAGTAGGCAATAGGCCTCTTCGGTGCCGAAGGTAGTTCTAACCCAGGGAAGCTATCCCATAAGCTGCGTACGTCGTCTAGGGACTCGGGCTTGCGTTGAAATGTCGCTGACACGCAAGCTAGGTGGCCATCACTTACCGGTACGCGGTTGCAGTGAACAGCAATTGCAATGTCTTCTGTGGGTGTGATGCCGCTTTCTCCTGCCACTCCTAAAATCTTTAGCGGCTCGCGCTCGGACTTTTCCTCCTCACCATTGATGAAAGGGATGACGTTGTCGCCTATATCCAATGCCGCCACACCTGGGTGCCCAGCGCCACTGAGAGCTTGCAGAGTTGTGACAAACAGAGACTTTAACCCGTAGGCAGCGTGTAGAGGTGCCAAGGGCAGCAGATAGCTTTGCAGTGAGCAGTTGGGCTTGGCTACAAGCAAGCCTCGGTCCCATCCGCGCTGCTTGCGCTGCGAGGCGATGACACGCAAGTGCTCTGCATTAACCTCGGGGATGATCACAGGAACATCGGGATCGCCGCGATGGGCAGAAGCATTAGAGACGACTGCCAAACCCGCTTTGGCGTACTGCGACTCCCACATGCCGGCAATAGCTGAACCAACAGCGGAAAAGACCAGTCGACACTGCTTTTGTGCTGTGGCTAGATCTTCGATGGCATGGACATGCATGCCTGCAATGGCATCGGGGATAGCGCCACTGTGGCGCCACCGCTCGCCTACAGCCTCGGCGTAGGGACGCCCCGACGAGCGGCTTGAAGATGCCAGGAAGGCGATCTCAAACCACGGATGCTCAGCAAGCCGTATGATGTAGTTTTGGCCGACGACGCCAGTGGCGCCGAGGACACCTACGGGTATCTTACTCATACGTTGGCCTCTGTGGTCTCGATGTCTTCAAACAGCTCCGCAATATTTGTATCTAAGTCCTCGATAATTTCGGCGAGATATTGTTGATTGCTCTCTGTCATCTCCGTAAGCGGCAGCCTACAGTGTCCCGCGGGGTGTTCAATGAGATTTAGCGCGGCTTTGATAGGGATGGGATTTGTCTCTAAGCTTAATGCTTCGAAGAGGTCAGCGAGCAGGTAGTGCCATACACGTGCTTCATGAAGTTGCTGCTCGGCTAGGGCTTCAGCTAAAAAAACCATTCCCGTGGGGATCAGATTGCTCGCAACAGAGATGACACCATGGCATCCCAGCGCCATCATGGGCAGGGTAGCAGCGTCGTCTCCGCTGAGGACCGTGTAGTTTAGAGCTTCCGACAGCTCGACAAGCTGCGAAACCTGCGTGTAGTTGCCCGAGACCTCTTTAATGGCGACGATGCGATCTAAAGCGAGTAATTGTAGGGCTGTATCTACCTCCAGGTTTACACTTGTGCGGCCTGGAATGTTGTAGAGCACGATGGGGATCTTTGTGGCTTCATAGACCATCTGGATGTGTGCCACCAACCCCTCTTGCGTGGGCTTGTTGTAATAGGGCATTGCAATGAGTAGAGCGTCTGCGCCGAGCTCTTGTGCTTCAAGACTCATTGCCACACATGTACGTGTGCAGTTGGATCCCGTTCCTACAATCACAGGGATGCGTCCTGCAACGGTCTTCACGGATGTGCGGATAATGTGCTGACGCTCTTCCGTAGTGAGTGTAGGTGCCTCTCCGGTCGTGCCAAGAACGACGAGGCCTGAAACTCCGGCTTCAATCTGCGATTCGATGGCTTCGATAAGCCCCTTTGTATCGATGGCGTTGTCTTCAGTAAATGGGGTAACGAGGGCTGTGATGACGCCGTGTAGATGCATAATATGGTCTCCTAATTCTGTTGTGGGGCTGTGCGCAAGTTGACGATCATTCCATCATGGAGCTGCTGAAGGCAGCGCATGATTTCGCTGTCGCGGACGATGACGTTTGTGTTCACTTTCGAGGCCCCGTGCGAAATCATGAGCACATCCACGTCGTGGTCACGAAAGATCTCTAGAGCCTCGGATAAAAAATTCGATGGACTTTGGTGGCATCCAATAAAGTTCACAATGGTGACCTCCGGTTCGATCTCAACACAGGCGAACTGCCCTAGTCGATCTCTAAGATCGCTGATGTGGGAATCAGAGTCCAGTGTCAAAGAGATGCTGACCTCTGATGTAGCGATGACGTCGACACTGATGTCGAGCTCGGCGAAGATGCTAAAGACGCGTCCAAGGAAGCCTGCTTGCCCAAGCATGCGCGTCGAGGTGATGTCGACCATGACTTGCTCGTTTTTGGTGTGGATCGCTTTAACGGCGCGGCTAGCTGCGCTGCTCTCTTTTGAGATCGCTGTCCCTGGCAGATGTGGCTCACGGACGCAGCACACGCGTACGGGGACGCTCGCTTGCATCGCCGGAACGATGCAGCTGGGATGTAGGATTTTGGCGCCAAAATAGGCCATCTCGGATGCTTCGTCGAAGGAGAGGCGTTCGATAGGCAACGCCCCCTGCACGCGGCGGGGGTCGGCAGTCATGATACCTGCGACATCCTTCCACAGCTGCACTTCTTCCGCTCCGACGGCGGCGCCCAAGATCGCTGCCGAGAGGTCACTGCCATTGCGTCCGAGTGTTGTGGTGGCGCCGTCGCTACTGCGCCCAATGAATCCTGTGACAACAGGGATGATACCTGCGGCGGTAAGCTGCGCTAGCGATGCGTTAAGTTGAACGTAGCTGCTATCTAAGATTTTTGCGTTGCGGTGGCAGCCGTCGGTGATCAGTCCCAAATCTCCAGAGTGACACGGACGCGCCTCCATTCCCTGAATATGGAGAAGGCTTGCTAGTATCGTTGCCGAAAGCTGCTCACCATATGAGACGATACTGTCGTAGCTGCGAGGTGAAAGCTCTCCGACTAGCGACACACCGCGTAAAATTCTCTCCAAAGCGGTAAGTAGTGCGTTCACTGGCGTAACGTCGATAGTGAGCTGATCACAAATAGAACGGTGGAAGGCAGTAATGGCTTCGATATCACAGTTGCCCGCTACAGCACGCGAGGACGCTTCTTCGAGGGTGTTGGTGGTTTCACCGATAGCCGACACGACGACGACAGGCTGGCGATGCTGCCGCTGCTGGATGAGCTGAGCCACATGCGTTAGGTGCTTCGCTGATTGGAGGGTGGCTCCTCCGAACTTCATGATGATCATGGTACTGTCCTATCTAGTAAGTCTCTGTTTAAAAATCCTGCATCTGCCCTAAGGCAAGCGTTACGAGTGATGCAAAGTGCTGTCTGGGTGCGTAGACCCTGAAAGCATATGCGCTTTATTTGGATTTTCGTTTGAGACGTTTAGATCGAAACAGGGAAGGGAGAGAAAACACACGGGTAGCGGCTTCCGTGACCCCTAAAATAGGAGCTTTGGAGCATGCAGCTGTTCCCGTGTGATCTAACATTTTCGTGTATCCTGAAAAAGCTTACTTAGCAGCTTGCGCTGAAAGACGTGACTTGGTGCGGCTCACTGTGTTGAGCTTAAAAACACCTCTTTTAACGCCTTTGTCCATCAGGCTGTATACCTGACATAGAGCTTTCTGCGTTTCTTCTGCGTTGCCATCTTTTACAGCTTCACGGAAGCTGCGAACGGAGGTTCTTACGCGACTCTTGAACTGGCTGTTACGCGCGTTCTTTTTTGCGTTTTGAATCTCTCGTTTCTGTGCCGTAGGGCGGCGTGATTTTGTCTTTGCGGCGTCGTCGGCCATGGAGTTTCCTCTGCGCTATTCTTTCCAAACAATTCTATGAAAGGCATTATAGCCCCTCGACAGCAATTTTGTCAAAAAACTGAACAACAAGCCGTTATGCGTCATATTCAAGATCAAGATCTCCCTCTCCTCGATGTCCTTGGGCTCGTTGCCCCAGGAAGTTCCAAAAGCACAAGGCGGCAGTGGCTTGCCCACGACCAGGTCACTGTCGATGGACGCAATGTTCGCGATGCCAAGGCCTTAGTCCGCGCCGGACAGGAGGTCTGTGTTGGGGATAAGCAGCCTCTACTCCCCGAGAAGGTCCGTATTATCTACGAAGATCGCCATATTGTCGCCATAGACAAACCGACGGGTTTGCTTAGCGTCGCCAGCGACAGGGTTCTACTCCGTAATGTCCACGCGATCTTAAAGCGGCACTACCGACCCAACCGTATTTATGTTGTGCATCGTCTCGATCAAGATACCTCCGGAGTGATGGTCTTCGCCCTAACAGAAGAGGCGTGTCTGGGGTTAAAAACTGTTTTTAAGACGCACTCTCTCGATCGCCGCTATATTGCCCTAGTCGAAGGGGAATTTGAGCAAAAGGAGGGGTCTTGGGAGTCGTACCTATGGGAGGATCAAGCCCTCCGCGTCCATAGCAGCGACGACCCCAAGAGCGGGAAGCGCGCGGTGACACACTACCGCGTGACGGGAAGCCGGCAGAATGTGACGCGCCTTGAGGTCACGCTCGAAACAGGCCGAAAAAATCAGATCCGCGTCCAAAGCAGCACCGCCGGCCACCCTGTTGTTGGCGACACAAAATACGGCGCTTCAAGCGACCCACTCAAGCGGCTGGGACTGCACGCCGAATATCTGTCATTCGCGCATCCTATCACCGGCAAGCAAATGGCGTTCACCTCGCCGCTGCCAAAACGCTTTGACCGTGTGGTGGCGCAAGCAAAAACGGAGAAGTGATGGATCCCAAGAAAATGTGGACGATATTCCTGGTTGTGGTGGGAGTGTTCACTGCTGTCCTTGCAACCCAAGCGCTATTGGGATACCAAGCTTATGATGCTTTGACTACCAAAACAGTGACGACGGACATACAGTGGAGCACAGAGTCAAGCTGGCGCGGGATGCTCTACCCCAAAGCGTCTTTTCGCTACGCCGTCGCAGGGAAAGAATTTTCAGGTACTACTGCTTTTTACGACCACCCTTTTCGCAACCCGGCTGCCACAGACGATGTCCTGACACGTATGGGCAACACGCCGCGCGCTGTCTTCTACGATGCTAAGCGCCCACAAAACGCCACTCTTGTCCCACGCTTCCCTTGGAAGAGCATGCTTTCGGCGGCCCTAGCACTCATCATCTTCTTCTATTTTGTCTTGATAGGCGGCCGCGTTCAGGTTCGTTGAAGTTAAGGGGGGTAAGCCTTGTGTCACTTCTAACGCTTCTTGTTTGAAGCCCGAAGGGCTAACGAGATGTATAGCCCCGGGCTACGCCCGAGGCTATTTGCTGGCCTTTCAGGCCGCCGGACTACATATGCTAGCCCATGCCTCTATGGAAAAATGATCGTTCAAGCCTATTTCTTCTCCCTCTCCTTTGGAGCTCGGAGCGCCTTTCATACAGCCCTAGCGCGTGCTTCTTTACAGCGCAAGCGATTCACTTGCCACCTTTGTACTCCACTCTTGAAGGATTTCCTCGCACTCCTCGTGACGGAGTTGACGGGCGAGTGCCAAAGGTGTAAGCCCATCGTCGTTTTCCATCTTTAGGTAAGCTTCCAGCGTCCCCGAGTCATAGGTAATTTCACTGGCGTACTCGACGATGTCCGCTGCGTTTGATGCGACGGCCAAAAAAAGTGTTCTTTTATCGACCTGTATTGCGTAGTCCGACAGCGCGCAGACCTGTTCGAAAAGCTCGACGTTATTAGTAGCGATGATCGACTCGTCCCCTTCCTCTTCACCAAGTTGTTCTAGAAGTCTCTGTGTGATTGTCTCGGGATCAGCGGTGTGGGCTAAATCGATGAGTTCGTTGTCTTGGCCGAGCTTTTTGAGCAGATCTAGCCCAGCACGCACTAGTTTAAGAAGTAGTTGCACGTCCTGCGTCTTAACGGCTATGCGGTACCAGGTCTCTAGGTCCGCTTGTTCCAAACGGAGTCCTTTATCCAAAAGTGTTTTCATAAAGAGGCGCGATTCCGTCATTCCTTTGAAGCGAGAGGGGATCAGCGTGGCGATACGCATAGCAAGGTCGGGGTTGCGGGCAATCCATGCATCTGTGGAGACGTGGTTCAGAAACTCGACGCGACGCGGGTAATGTGTCAGTACAGCTGTCATGCGTTGTGGGTCGTTCGCTATGTTACAAATCTTCATATCCCAGGAAATATCTCTTATTGCTGATATGAATAGCTCTTCATTAAACATTTATTATCCTTTTGTTTTATTACATCGTGATTATAATTATAAATAATTTAATTGTCAATTATAATTTATGTGTACATCTCGAAAAATTTCTCGCGTTCTTCCTCGTCCATTTCCATCGAGATTGCAAGATAAGTACTAGGGGCTCTATACTCCCTGGATATCGATCGATTCCACTTTAGGCCTTTCATGTCTGGCGGCGAGTTACGACAGACCCATCAGCTTCGCCATACGATTACCGCTGCTGTGTTGGCGTTCTACACAGTGCCGTTGGCGCTTATCACGCTGTACACCACCTCTGTGCTTCCATTTTTTCAAGCCTGGCAGATTCTAAGTATCGGACTCTTAAGTGCTAGCATTGGTACGGCGTCGCTGCTGACTCTATTGCGCCGCTGGGAGCAGGCGCGCACCATTGTCGTGAAAGAAACCGTGGTGAAGCGTTCTGAACCTGCTCCAGCACGAGCAGAATCCGGTGACAGCGACGCTATTGCCCAGGAACTGCAGGAGCTGCAGCAGAAGCATGACGCCCTTGCGCATGATCTCCATCAGGGGCAGAAAGCGCTAGAAGTGGCGCAACGAGAAAAAGAGCAAGCTATTTTGCGCTGCGAAGAGCTTCAAGATCAGCAGCGTGAAAACGATCGCACGAATCAAGACGAGCTACAAAATAAAGCAACGCTGCTCGAAGAGTACCAGCAAACCATCAGTGATCAGCGCGCTGTCATCGAGAAAAAGCAAAAGCGCGTTGAAGAGCTGGAAAATCGTATTAAAGACCTTAAGTACGAGCTCAAAACCGTTCTCGATGTCAACGAGCGCATCGAACGCGGAGAGGAGCCGCCCGTTTCTACCAGTAATAAGCCACAAAAGGCGAAGAAGGCGGCGGCCTCTGCTGATGAGCCTACACTCGATCTTGGCTTTGCCTCGCCCTCGCAGTCCCTTGATGAAGCGCAAGCACAGCTAAAACGTTGCATTGACATCGCACAGAAACTCACTGGCGCTCGCCACCTTGCTGGAGACTCATCGACCTTTCGCGACCTTTCGGCGGCGGGCTATGCCCTCGATTTGCGACGCCTCTGCGATTCGCTGCGTAGTGAGCAATCCAGCATGATCGTCCTCTACTCGCAGCGCGAGAACAAGCTGCTCTTCGTCAACAATCAGGTGCGCGGTCTACTTGGGTGGAGCCCCGAAAAGTTCGTGCAGCACTACCATAATCTCATCGTGCAGGGCGAGCGCGAGTGGCGTGCGGCTTTGGGGCGCCTTAGCTCTCAAGATCGCTCGACGCTGTCGTTTACACTCAAAGCACGTACAGGCGAAGAGCGGCCCGTCCGCTGCTTGCTCGGTACCATCCCTACAGGTATCTTCAAATCCCACGTCGTGGGTGTTTTCTTCCCGCAAGGGTAAGGTAGGACTGGAAATTCATCGGCAACGATAAAAGTTCTAAAAACGTACTTTGGCTTCAGCATATGGTGATTACTAATTGGACGACGAAGCATTCTTTAATGGATGTACGTCGATGATGGCGCCGTAGTTGGGGTGCTTGCCTTCACGAAAAAGCTTTCCTGCTATGAGGAGTGCACCTGCGAGGCGATCACGCTTAGTCAGAGCTTCAATTTCTTTGTTTGAGTGGTCTTTCATATAGAGGCGGCTTTCTTTGTTTGCGTTTTTAAGCTGGATCCAGCGTTCTTTGACAAGTTTTGCAAGTTTCTCCACGCAGCGAGCTTCGGGCGAGATTCCGCAGCTGCGGAAAATGTGTTTTGCGCAGTCTATGTCATTACACTTGGGATAGACATGTCGGAAGTAGACGAGGGCAATGTCGGCGTCAAGAGAGCGCCACGGGCAGCTGATGTCGATGACCGGCTTGTGCTTAAAGACAGTCATAGCGCGATGGTAATTAAACATCTCCCACTGCATTTGTCTTGATTCAAAGGGGGAGAAACCGAGTGAGACCAGTTTAAGTTCAGTCTCCTTGTCCGGGCAGTGCGATCCCAGTGGAGAGAGTTTGTCTAGGTCAGAGGCGGTAAATTCAAACGTGTTCATTTTATTAACCTTCTATTGTGGATGTGGCCAGCTTGATGCCAAAAAGCAGCAGGCAGGCGCCTAGAATTTTCTCTATGTACTTGTGTGCATTGGAAAAGCGCTGGCGCACTTTGTCATGAGAGAACAAGTAGGCGAGCAGCGCAAACCAGATGACAGTGATGGCGAAAGCTTCGACGCCTAGCACCATCTCAACGAGCAGAGGTGTTTCTGGGTCAATGATTTGTGAGAAGAGACTTAAAAAATAGAGGATCGTTTTTGGGTTAAGTAGATTTGTCATAAAGCCCATGCGCAGTGCTTTCATAGGCGAGACATCATGGGCGATAGCTGCCTCTTCGGCACCGAGCATCTCGCGCATTCCTAGCTTGCCACGCGAGCGTAGTGACATCACCCCCAAGTAAATAAGGTAAGCCGCACCGCACAGTTTTATCGCTGACATCAGCAGTAATGACTTACTGATGACCCATCCTAGCCCAAAGAGTGAGTAGGTGAAGTGCACCATGACTCCGAGCCCTAACCCCAATGCCGACCAGAAGCCACTGCGCCTTGAGTAGAGAAGGCTATTACGAGTGATTAAAATGAAGTCTGGCCCCGGTGCCATGACGGCCAACGTGTGAACGATTCCAATGGTAAGAAAGATGGCCCAGTATGTCGAGAGCATGGCGAGTCCCTATTGTTTGATACGCTCTAAAGCGTGAAGTGTCACCTTATCAGGTCTGGCCCCTAGAGTGGTCTTATTTTTTTACTTTGGTTGCAGCGACGCTTAGAGAGTGTAAAGAAATAGCACAAGGATATAAATCACCATAAATTGTTCAGTCGCCCCTTCGGGTCTCATGAAAAATCAACGATTGCTCAATCGATCTCGGGATTATTTTACACTCTCGCAGAGAGTGTAAAGTATTCATCGCGGCCTCATGTTTAAGTTATAAGCTTCAAGTAACCAATGACATACACTGATAGCGCGAGTCCTCGAGTGCCGTGGAGTGCGGCGCTCCGCGCCGCCTTTATGAAGTTCGTAGACATGAAAAGTGCCTTTCAGAAGTATCTGTCGATGGTTATTTGGGCGACGTTGCACGGCAGAGAGCTCTTTGGAATCGTTCGCATCTCCAAATAGGGAGTCACGAACACTAAAATAGGCCTGTGAGGTATATGTAGACGATAAAAGGCGGCGCGGAGCGCACGCACTCCATGGCCCTCGCTGCGCTCGCGCTATAGGGAATCTACGTAGTTAAGCATTAGCGAATTAAGAAGTGCTTCGA
>JAJFMA010000272.1 GCA_021772415.1 Chlamydiota bacterium | reverse complement strand
CACCCTGAGCCCCATTAGGGGCGGCTTGTGGCCCCAGCGGATCAAACCGACACAGAGCGTTTTATCCAATGCTATGAGTAACGCGAAGCACGTTCTTCTCCGCGGCCATGAACCGGGGCCACAAGCCGCCCCGCTGAGACTGTAAAGAAATCGCAGCGACCTTAGGTTTAAGTCATAAGCTTCAATAAACCAATGATATACACCGATAGCGCGAGTCCTCGAGTGCCATGGAGTGCGTGCGCTCCGCGCCGCCTTTTCTGCGTCTACATATACCTCACAGGCCTATTTTAGTGTTCGTGACTCCTTATTTGGGGATACGAACGATTCCAAAGAGCTTTCTGTCGTGCAACGTCGCCAGAATAGCTATCGACATATACTTCTGAAGGCACTTTTCATATCTACGAACTCCACAAAGGCGGCGCGGAGCGCCGCACTCCATGGCCCTCGCTGCGCTCGCGCTATTACCCCAAGTCTATGATTATTATTCTCTTATGTATAGGACGCAAAGTCACGGCCATTTCTTTACACTCTCGCTGGGGCTCAAATTCATGTTCCACTTTACCCCACCCTCACGGGTGGGGCTATCATAAGACGGCCCGTCGGGCCTTAGAACCCATCACTTACCAATATCTCTAGTTTAATAAAGGCGATTGCATTCATGAACTAAAAATAATATGTACAATTTTTGGGTAATGACAAGACCAACAGCCCTAGCTGATCTGTCTGCGGTTGTCTGCGTCTCGTCTGTGTGGTCTGCGTCTAAAAGGAACCTGTACACATGACTGGCCTAATGCCATCAAGGACCGATCTGTGGCTAGAGCTTAGACAGCAACGTCTACGACTTGGGCTTACTGGGGGGTCTGCGGCGTGGGCGGCTAGAGCCCTTAGGGCCACCACGTCCGCGTGGCGGTTTAGGAGGAGCTTTGGAGTCCTTTATACTGTCCCAGTTCCGTGGGGGATCTCCTTCCCAGATGGCTTCTTTTTTCATGAGCTCTAGAATGCGCTTAAGAGCACCTATTTCCCTTGAAGTCACCAAGCTGAGGACTTCCCCGGACCTTTCCATACGCCCTGTGCGCCCTGCGCGGTGGATGTATGTCTCTGGGTCTTCGGGAAGCTGATACATGAATACGTGTGTGACGCCTGAGAAATCTAATCCCCTCGCAGCTACATCGGTAGCAACGAGAAAGCGTATACGTCCGCTGCGAAATTTACCTGTGATAGAGCGTCGCGCTTCTTGACTTAGTCCACCGTGTAGGTAGTCGACCTCACGCAGATTACGTCCCAAGCTCCTGGATAGCTGCTCGACCTGCACCCGTGATTTACAAAACACGATAGCCTGCTTTGGCGAGTGCTTTTTAAGCATACCTAGCAGCACCTCATCACGGTCATGATGCTGGCAGAAGCCAAAACGGTGGGAGATGGTGTCGGGAATTCTCTCTTTTTGTTCAAAGACCACCTCACGTGGAGTCTTCATATGGTGCTGCGCGATTTTGCGGATCTGCTGCGGCATCGTCGCTGAAAAGAGAAGGGTCTGGTGCTCATGGATAAGGCACTGGATGATGAAGTCGATGTCATCGTAGAATCCCATGCTGAGCATTTCGTCGGCTTCATCAAGAATCAGCGTCGCCACCTCGCTCAGATCCACTTCGCGCTTATAGATGAAATCAATCAAACGCCCTGGAGTGGCGATAAGGACCTGCACACCGTGGGAGAGTTTTGCACGCTGAAGCGAGTAATCTTCGCCACCAAACATAGCGTAGGCTTTGACACCACGCAACTTTCCGATTTTTTGCGTCTCTGTAGCATACTGTAGAGCGAGTTCTCGCGTGGGTACAACGATCAGAGCTTGAATGTCTGTGCGTGACACATCTACGCGGTCACAGACAGGTATGGCGCATGCTGCCGTCTTACCAGAACCTGTCTTGGCCAAGGCAATGACATCGTGACCTTCCTGTATGAGAGGAATGGCCTGCGCCTGGATGGGAGAAGGTTTTTCATACCCCATCTTCTTAAGCGCATCCCTGATGCTAGGTTCTAGAGTAAGTTCTGTAAAAGATTCCATGGACACCGTTTAGTTCTCGAGTTGAGTAGATTTATTAAGGCTAACATCAGGCGAACAAACGAGTTCTCTGTCTGGAAGCTTCCGAAGGAAAAAAAAGCGCAAGAATGCCATTGTAAACCATCTCGGCGAGAGATGCCTACTTAGGAAGCAGAGGACTTTATAGCGTCTACCGAAGGCATTAAATGCCTTTTGATGGCAGATCTGCTTCCACATTGCCTTGGCAGCTTTCTCGGGCGTCATCGCAATGTGTGCCTTGTGAAGGACATTCGAATCCCCCAGGGCTCGCTCCTGAAAGCGCGTGTCTACAACACCTGGGCACGACACGAGCACACGCACACCTTGGTGACGTGTTTCCGCGTCTAAGGACTCAGAGAATTGGTTAACAAAGGCCTTAGTTGCCGAGTAAACACAAAGGCTCGGAAAGACCTGAAAAGCTGCTGCCGACGATACATTTAGGATCACACCTGTCTTACCCGCCGTCACCAGGGCACGAGCGGCTTCGACGGCTACTTCCATCATCGCACTGACATTGAGATCGACAAGCTTCTGCAGTGTAGGAAAGCTATAAGAAAGGGCCTCTCCATAGAGACCTAAGCCAGCATTATTGATGACAAGATCAGGAAGCTCACTTTGCAAACACTGTACCATACGCGCACGATCTTCGCTGTCGATCAAATCACCCACCACACACTGTGCGGAAACTCTATCACTCACGGCTCTGCGAACAGCTTCCAGACGCTCGACATCACGCCCTGCAAGGATCAGATCGATACCTTCGTCTGCAAGCAGGTGCGCCAAAGCCTCTCCAATCCCTGAGCTTGCCCCTGTAATGAGAGCTTTGCGAAATTGCATATTAGAGTGCGCCACTATTTCTGCACCCTCTTGGGATATTTCACACGGGAGTGTCCAGCCGCAACGAGAGCGTTAACCATCGCACGTTTCACAACACCGAGTTCTTGGAAGGTGAGGTTACACTCGTCGAACTGTCCATCTTCGGACTTCTCACGAATCAGATTATTGATGAGACGCATAAGGGCCTCCTCATCCATTTGCTCTAGTGATCGCGAGGCGGCTTCAAAGGAATCGGCAATCATAATGATAGCAGACTCACGACTCTGGGGCTTGGGGCCCGTGTAGCGATATTCCTTTTCGTCTACAAGAGAAGTGTCGTTACCGACCTGCTCGAGCTGCTTGCGGTAGAAGAAATACACTAGCGTTGTCCCGTGGTGCTCTTTGATGATGTCGACAAATTTCTCAGGCAAACCTGCCTTACGCGCCATAGTAACACCTTCGCTCACATGGGCCATGATGACCTGTGCAGACTCGTGTGGGGTCAGCAGCTGGTGGATATTGACGCCACCCTGCTGGTTTTCAGTAAAATATTGCGGCGTCACCATTTTACCGACGTCATGAAAAAGCGTAGACACCCGACAAAAGAGCCCATTCGCTCCTATTGCTGCCGCCGCAGTTTCAGCAAGATTCCCCACAACAAGCGAGTGCTGATATGTCCCAGGGGCCTCTATAGTCATACGCCGTAAAAGAGGGTGACTAGGGTCCATGTACTCCATCAAGGTAACATTCGTCATGATGTTGAAACCTGACTCGAGCAGTGGCAACAGCCCCACAACGAGTATTGCTGTCCCCATCATGAATAGACCCGTGCTGAGCATATCTGTGAGCATTGTCACATTACGGAAGGTGTTGCCACTGAGGTGGAAGGCCAAAATCACCACCACGCAGCATACCCACGCTTTGGTACAGACAGCAAAGATTTCTTTACGCTTGCGCATCGAACGACTGCTTAAAATCGCCACTAGTGCAGCTGCCAAGTTAGTGACCATAAATCCCTGACGATCGAACGGCAAGATCATCGCGAGCAGCACAGCCAAGAAGGCCGTAGCAAATGCTGCTACACCGAAATTCATGAGGCTACACAGCAAAATCGCAGCGAAAGGTACGATTAAGGGGTATTTAACCACCTCGGCTAAATTCCCCGACATTGTAAGGAGAAAGAACTCGATAATCTTAGCGAGCGTCAAGGTCATCAACACTACAGTAATTAACAAAAACAGCTGCCGGTTGGAACGCAAGATTGCAGGCTGCGTAGCGTAGAGGAACGCACCACTAACTGCTGTCATGATAAGGGCCAGAAGGGCGCTCCCCATCAGGGTGGCGGGGTGCCAAAGATTGCGGCTCTCTCCCAACGACTTCTTCATCGCCTGCAGCATCGCTATGTGCCGTGTCGTTACTTTCTCACCTTGGTCAATGATGCGGCTACCGGCACGCACCTGCGTGTACTTGTCCTGAACTGTACTCTGTAGCTGCTTACGTAGGGCCCTTTGGGGGTTAGTGTCCTCCAACAGCTTCCAGCGCTGATTGCGGAAAAAGTCCAAAATGAAAGAAACCACACCACTAGGGAATTCCTGGTCGGTGAAGCTGTTGTCCTGAAGATAAATCCATATCTGCGAAGAAAGCTGTGATGACTCGTCGAGGTCGCTAGGCGTGAAAACTTGATACTCGGTGATAGGAAGATTGACATCTTCGAGTTTAATCATCGTCCTAGGATCAGTAAAGCGCAGCGCCACCATCCCCCGGTCGAGAAGATCCGCAGCGCGGTACATGTCCTCCAAGGAGGCGTCGGGAATCCTCTCGCGCCACTGCTGGTCGGCAAGAAGAAAGCTCTCGAACTCCATGCGTTTTTGGCGCACAGCGTTATCGTCGATTTTGTACACCTTGCCGATATCGCGTACAGCTTCCTGCTTGAGCAGTAGTGTGGCTTCTTCGTCCAAGAACGAGAAATCCACCTGAGCCACAACATAGCGCGGGGCGACGGTGTTGATCTCTAAGATCTCAACGCGGACCTCACGGAAATGCAAGAACATGAACAAAGCCGCAGCAAAGCCAAGTCCCAGCAAAATCCGAAGGGCGTAATTTTTATCGAAGAATCCCTGTTCCTGAGAGGAAGTCAGGCGTACCGAGTCGTCAAGCCGACCAGTTCGTGAAGTGTTCATTAGCGTTTTATGTACTCCAATCTCACTTGGGGATCAACCCAGCTTCTCACATATATTGTACTGCCGCTACGCCCTTTACCACAAGGCGCGTGCGCAAGAGACCGAAGGCTCTGAAAAATTCAGCAAAGCAATTGCTCTAAATATTTTATTAATGCCATTTTAGAAAGTTAAAATACGTGCATATACTATATTTAAACGTTTAATTATTAATTACGATTATCCATAACTACTCATAAGAGAAATGTCCGTAAAATCGAAAAATTAACCACGGAGGAGAATGAGTACACAGAGAGGTGGACTCAAAGCCCTTCAAGTTCCCAGAGGTTGCAGAGCAAAGTTTGAAGGGTAACGTGTGTCGTCGACGCGAAGTATCCTCCCTTTTGACAACATGGTCTTTAATAGTACCGTTGCTGTAACGGCAGTGGCTTTCCACCCAGGACAGACATGTGTTCCACTACCAAAAGGTAAAAAGGGGAGGCTAGGCCAGAAGTTGGATCT
>JAJFMA010000271.1 GCA_021772415.1 Chlamydiota bacterium | reverse complement strand
TACTCGTGAAAGGTACTTTTCTTGTCTACGATCTCCAAAAAGGCGGCGCAGAGCGCACGCACTCCATGGCACTCGCTGCGCTCGCGCTATCGGTGTATGTCATTGGTTACTTGAATCGTATGCTTTAATCCTAAGGTCGCGACCATTTTTTTACACTCTCTACAGGACTCAGAGTGTATTTTGGACCTACCCCGGGCTTCACCCGGGGCTATACAGGTTGTCAGCCCTTCGGGCCTCAAAAAGGAGCTTTGTGCCTATTTCTCTACACTCTCTAAAGGACACATACTTCTTTTGTCATGTTGCTAGATCACTTATTTCGTTTTGAGCGCATGAAAAATTTGACGGGGACCTTGCTCGGTCCAGGGATTACCGCTGTAGTCACTCCATACATTCACCACGCTCAGACCGGCGCCGCCCAGCATCGCCTCGACTTCCGCGCGTGTATATAAACGTACACGCTCTTCATAGCTACGTGTGGGGAATGTAATACGCTTGATCGCGACACCCTCGCGGATACTGCGCTCGATGCGGACGGTTTCTCCGTCGATATCGCGTGTCTCTTCTAAAACCAAGTTTCGCTTTACTTGGTCGGGATGGAGAAAATCCAGGACGAAATGTCCTCCGCTCCTTAGGGCCGCTGCGACGGATTTTAGGACGGTAGCATCTTCTTCGGGGGTCTCGAAGTAGCCAAAACTCGTAAAAAAACTCAGTATGTAGTCGAAGCTGCCATAGCTGTCTAAGTGGCGCATGTCGCCAATGTGCAGCTCTAAGTCACCGAGGCCGTGCCGCTGCGCCGCAAGTTTTGCTTCTGCAATGAGCGTTTCTGACCTGTCGATGCCGACAACGTCGTACCCGTGTTCCGCTAGCCACAGAGTATGCCGGCCAGCACCGCAGCCGAGATCGAGCACGCGGCTGCCCTTGGGCATAGCGAGCTTGCTCCGTACAAACTCGACGTGCGCTTGTGCCTCTTTACGATCGCGGTAGGCGTATAGTTTCAGGTAGTCTTTGTTGAACCACGCCTCATACCACGCCGCGTTGGCCCTCGATTTAGTCATAGCTGACTTTAGGCTCCCAGCCTTGGGCGCCTCCAGAAAGAAGGTCAAAGAGATGCCACACACCACAAAAATCATCACCAGGCCCAAAAGGCGCTTTTGCAACGCGTTCAATGCTGCCATCGTCTAAGCGCCGAAATGTCGAAACCCCAGGCTTGCACTGTCCCTCTCCATCCTGAAAGCCCATGTCTTTAATGAAGGTAGAGCCCTCTCCACTGTACAGCGCAAAACGCCATCCGCGAGACGTAGCAAATTCCTCGAGAACTTCAGGGCTATCGGGGGACACTAGCGCAACAGCAGCGCGATCTTCCAGATGTGGCAACACCCCATTGAAGCCGTCAGCCCACATGGTACAGTAGTTACACCCTTTCCCCATGTTGTGGATGACTATCAGGTCTTGCTTGTCTCCAAAGAGTTCTGAGAGCTTGCTGTCTTTGCCGTCCGATGACTTAAGTGTATAATCTTCAACGTTATGTATAGGGGTCTTATGCCTGAGGTCTACCAGACCCTGCTTTAGCTTAAGGACTTGCGCCGAGATGCCTTCGATGATGTTATCCATAGCTCCAGCAGTTTCAGAGAGATTTTCAAATGGTCCAGTCATCGCGGCCCTCAGTAAAAGTTTTTGTTGTACCTAGATTCAGTTCATTCTAACATGCAGTTTGTAAGGGGGCAATGGAACTTCCTAAGGAGCTCAGTATGCACATGGTATGGACAATAGGTACGCGCTTCATTCTCACAGCCATCACAGCGCTTGTTTCGCTAGGCTTCGTTAGCCCAGGCTCCCTGGATGCGGCAGAGAAAATTAAGGAGCGCTCCTCCAAAACGGAATTCGACAAGAATATCACCATCACCCACAGCGGAAAGACCTATAACCTTGAAGCCACAGGTACCAGTCTGCGCCGTAAATGGTTTGTCAAGGGATACGCCATCGCCCACTACATGCAAGATCCCGTCAAAGGCGATCAAGAGACTGTTCTAGAGGATATTTTCTCTAGCGACAAACCTAAGCAGATGTCAATGTCTTGGCTACATAAGCTGCCTCTGTCCCTCATTAAAGAGGGCTTCGATGAAACTTTCCAAAAGATTTTGAAAGAAAAGGAATACACGTCCATTAAGGGCGACATCGATAAGTACCTCAATTTCTACAAAGCCGACGCCGTCGTGGGAGATATCCACTACATCCGTTGGCTTCCAGGTGGCCATATCGAACTCATCGTCAACGACGAAAAGATGGGCACTGTCGTAAACTCCACTCTAGGTAAGGCCTTGTGGAATATGTGGCTAGGTCCCGAAAGCGTCGTCAACCGTAAAAAACTCATCGCCCTCGTCCTCACGCGCTAGCTAGAATGCTGCGACTGCTTGTGGTTGCGCCTTGTGTAAACGGGGCGGTGCAGATGCAGCTCCTCCCACTCAGACTGTGGCCCAAAGATAGTATGCAGGAGGCGGCGCTCATGTTGGCCTTCAACGCCTCTAGCACGCGCAAAACGCTCACTTAAATACTGCGTGGCGCCAGCTCTCTCATAGCGCGTTCCCTCTTTGGCTTGCACCTTAGCCATCAGTATGTTGCTCAAGCTGTCTTTGTCGCGGGCCGATAGCTGCCCCAAACCTTTGATCGTTCCCCTAAACGGAGTGTAAGGACGCGACCGCATGTAGGTGTCGTACTGCTTCGCTATCCACTGGCTGTGGCCCATCAGCTGCTGCATCATGTAATAGTCGTCGAAATCCGCCATCACGCACCAAGAGGCTGACTGAGGGAAAAGCCCTAGGTTGATGCCCTGCTCCAGCAAACGGTCCGCTGCCAACATGTTGCCGTGCTCTAAACGTTCGATCGCTTCCACATAGCCATCTTTGTCAAGTTCTCCACTGGCCCCGTCACGACAGATCGCTTCAAGCTGCTTGGTTGTCGCAGCATTATGCAGCTCAAAAACAATGGAAATCACAACACGACCAAAT
>JAJFMA010000028.1 GCA_021772415.1 Chlamydiota bacterium | reverse complement strand
TTACGTCCCTTTGTATGGGAAGAAGCCTTATTTTCCAGCCACGAAGCCTATACCCAAAACCGCATCGGCATTGGGTTTAAGTTTGACGTTAGCGACTCCTTGCGCGGTAGTGTAAGCTACATGGCGCTTCATGATAAAAGTGGTCAAGAATGGTGCCAGATCGATGTGTGGCGCTGTGACCTAAGCTTTAAATTCTAAACAGCTATTTCTTTGCACTCTCGCAGGGAGTGACAGGAAACCTCGCAGACGCTCCAAATGCATGTACGTTTTCATGAGGCCCGGAGGGTCGACTTATTGTAGCCCCACCCGGAAGGGTGGGGTGAAGCATAGAAAATTCTGGAGCGCTGCAAGTGCGACACATGTTTCGCATGGATGTGTCGCACTTACAACGCTCAGATGGAATTTTGAACTTTACCCCGGGCTACGCCCGGGGCTATACATCTTGCTGGCCTTTGAGGCCCCCGAAAAATGCGCGAGCTCATGTGGGCTAATGGTCATTTCATCTCCACTACCAATTTCTTTACACTCTCTGCATAGCGACAGGCAGACTTGTTTTGGGTACGGAACAGTGGGCTTCTTCCCGTCTTGACACATATTCGAAAATAATATAATATTCGAATATCATAAAACAACGGAGGCGATATGACTGGGATCACCACACTTGCTGATCGCTGCTATATCCGGCTTGAAACAGGTATAGTGCGTGGAGAGCTGCTTCCAGGAGCTAAGCTGCCAATGGCGATGCTAAGGACGTATCTCAATGTGGGGTTGAGTCCTATTCGCGAGGCTCTTTCACGTCTAATGCACACAGGATTAGTGGTATGCGAAGGTAACAAAGGCTTTTGTGTATCATCGATATCGGAGACGGACGTTCGCGATCTTTATCGGACTTTCACTCAGATTCAATGCCTGACGTTGCGCCAGTCGATTGAGCTTGGGGGCGCCGAGTGGGAAGCGCAGGTTGTGGCGGCTTTGCATCTATTGTCTCGAGTGGAGTGTGCCGAAATACTACCTAGCTACGAAGAGTGGAATGTTCCGAATGAAGCGTTTCATCGAGCTTTGATCGGAGCTTGTGACAGTCCTAGCTTGCTAAAGATCAGCGACGAGTTGTGGTTGCGCTTTGAGAGGTATTGTCGGCTAGCGTTCGATTTGGAGGCTGTGCCCCTAAGGGTGAACCACGACGAACATGCGCGCTTAGCGAAACTAGTGTTGTCTCGGGATATTGATAGCGCGTGTGAGTTACTGCGTTATCACATCTGTGATGCGCTTGAGGACGTTATAAAGTTACTCAAAACTAAACATGGAATGGCTTAGCCATGATTCAGACACAACATTTGACGATGTCACAGGGTTCTAAACTGTTATTTCACGACGTGAGCCTTACTCTTACTCCTGGCAGGCGTTATGGTCTTGTGGGAGCAAATGGTACTGGGAAGTCGACGTTGATGCGCCTTCTTTGCGGAGAGGAGCAAGCATCTGAAGGCACTATTGCAAGTGCTAAAGATGCCCGTGTGGGTTGGCTCAAGCAGGATCAGTATCTGTACGAGGACTCTAAAATGCTTGACGTCGTCCTACGGGGACGTCCTGCACTTTGGGAGGCCTTGGAAGAAAAAGATGCGCTCCTTCAAAACGAAACATGGACCGAAGCTGCAGGCTACCGTATTGCTGAACTGGAAGAAGTTATTGGTAAGAACGGAGGATATACTGCTGAAGAAGAAGCAGCCGATCTTTTGTGTGGCTTAGGCATTCCTTTGGAGAAGCATTCCGAACCTCTCGGTAGTCTAAGCGGCGGTTACAAGCTGCGCGTATTATTGGCGCGTGCGCTGTTTGACAGTCCGGAGATCTTGCTGCTGGATGAACCTACAAACTATCTTGATATTGTCACGATCGCATGGTTGGAGCAGTACTTATGCCACAGCTTTAGCGGGCTGCTCGTAGTGACGTCTCATGATCAGCAATTCCTTAATAGTTTGTGTACGCATATCTTGGATATCGACTACGGTGACATTCGCATGTACACAGGAAACTACGACGCGTTTGTAGCTCAGAAGCAACTTGTCGTGGAGCAAAAGCAGCATCAGCTTAAACATGCCGAGAAGCGCATTGAGCAGATGCAGACATTCATCGACCGCTTCAAATCGAAGCCTAGTAAAGCACGCCAGTGCACGTCTAGGGAGAAGCAGATCGCCAAGGTTGAAATTCCAGATATTGACAGGAGCTCCCGGGTGAGTCCCTCGTTTAGATTTGTTCAGAAGCGACACTCTGGACGCAAAGTTGTCGAAGCCAACGGAATCTGTAAAAGCTATGATGGAAATCATGTGCTTGAGGGGGTCGATGTCTCTGTGGAGCGCGGAGAGAAAGTTGTATTTACCGGTCCTAATGGCATAGGAAAATCGACTCTTATTAAAATACTGTCTGGCGTCATCGCTGCCGATGAGGGGAATGTCGAGTGGGGACATGAAACAGCGTGGGCGTATGCCGCTCAGGATCCTCATGACATTGTAAGAGGAACAGTCACCGTATTTGACTGGTTGTATGAACAGGTGGCTCGAGCCGAAGAGATGCAAGTGCGCCGCGTGTTAGGCCAGATGCTGTTTTCTCAGGACGAAATCTATAAAAAGGTCGAGTTCTTGAGTGGTGGCGAATCCATGCGCTTGCAGCTTGCTAAGGTTGCTTTGGAGCATGGCAACGTACTGATACTAGACGAGCCCACCAACCACCTGGATCTTGAAGGACGTAATGCCTTAGCACGTGCGCTACGGGCCTTCGATGGTACCGTGCTCTTGGTGAGTCACGACAGACACTTTGTCGAGCAGATGGCGACACGTATCGTCGACCTCGGCGCTCTTGTAGCCTAGACTTCTGCTATTCGAAGGAACCATGGTTCCTTCGACTTGGACATGCCTCTAGTTACAGAAGCCAAGTGGACAGCCTAACCCCAGACATATATACTGTTCTTCTGACGAATTCGTAACAGTGAGACGGGTATGGGTGACACGACACGCGACCAAAAACTCCACGAAGTTCTACAGCAGACCTTTGGCTTTAGTAGCTTTCGGCCTGGGCAGCTCGAAGCTGTTACAACACTTCTGGGATCGGGGCGTCTCCTTAGCATTCAGCCTACGGGCTATGGTAAGTCACTGCTTTACCAGCTTCCTGCTGTGTTGCTCGAGGGAATGACGGTCGTAATTTCTCCGTTATTAGCTTTGATGCGCGACCAAATTCGCCATCTTACCCAGCGCTACAATATTAGTGCTGGAGCGATCAATAGTGACCAGTCCGACGAAGACAACGCTTTGGTGTGGAGCGCCGCTCGTAGTGGAAATCTGCGTATTTTGTTCATCGCTCCTGAGCAGCTTAACCATGTTGATCGGGTAGCTAGCCTATTGGATCTGTCTGTGAGCCTTGTCGTTGTGGATGAAGCCCACTGTATTTCGAGCTGGGGACACGACTTTCGCCCTAGCTATCGACAGATAGCCCACTACATCCGAGATGTTCAAACACGTCAGCCGGGTATACGTATTCTAGGGTTGACGGCGACGGCTAACGCTGTGACGGAGCATGACATCATGCAGCAGCTGTCAGCGGACGGGCGAGAAATGACTGTCATGCGCTCGAGTATGAGTCGTCCTAACATCGGCCTAGAAGTGTTGCTAGCACCGTCGATCGAGAAGAAGCTCGTAGCTTGCGCAGACATCGTCGGGCGCATCGAGGGCAGTGGACTCATCTATTGCGCGACGCGTGACCACACTGTTCTCGTTGCGGAGCATCTCCAGCGCATGGGAATCCCCGCGCAGGCCTACCATGCAGGCCTTGCTCCAGAGTACAAAAGTACCCTACAAACGGCATTTATTCACGACGAACACAAAGTCATTGCTGCCACAAACGCTTTAGGGATGGGGATCGATAAGCCCAATGTGCGCTTTGTCATTCATTTCGATCTTCCGGGATCCATCACTGCCTACTACCAGGAGGTGGGACGTGCCGGACGAGATGGCCTACCAGCACATGGGATACTCTTGTACAATCCTGCAGACAGAAAAATCCAAGAGCATTTCATTCGTTCGGCCCAGCCGACACTTGAGGATTTTGACGTACTACTGCGTGCCGTGGAAGACTCTACTCAAGCACTCGGTTTGATGGCACTCCAGCGCCTAACGGGCTTGCACCCTACACGCTGCAACGTGGTGATAGCAGAGTTTGTTGAGCAGGGCTTTCTCGTTAAAAGGAGTGTCAACGGAAAGCAAGTGTATGTGCGTACGGACAAAATCGGTGTGCCAGAACTTACACGCTACGAGCGCCAAAAGAAAGTTAAGGATGCTGAGCTCGCGAGCATGATCCACTATGCCAAACAGAACGATAGCTGCCGTATGGCGCTGCTTCGTGAGGCGCTTGGAGACAGCGAAACTGAATCATGCAGCTGCTGCAGCATATGTGGTGACTACCCCATTGCACTCGATGCAACATCACCTCAGCTTACCGAGACCGAAACTTGGCTACAGAGCCGTCCTATTCCAATCGAAGGATTTAAGCGTGTCAATATGCTTGAAGGTATCGCCATCTTCGATGCCACACACCGCTCGCGTCATGTTGTCGAGTTTATGAAAGGACGCGCGGTACCATCGGATTCGGTGATAGGGGTCTCTGACGAAATCTGGGAGATCCTTGTTAAGCACCTCAAATTTATCAAGGGCGTGATTAAGCCGTGCACAGTCTTCGCTGTGCCGTCGAATACATGGACGTCTAGGGATAAAGTTGCCGAGGCAATAGCAGGCTACCTTGATCTCGCATGCTGTTTGGATGCGCTTTGGTGGCAGGAAATGCCTCCCAGACGACAAGGTGAGCTCTGTAACAATGAACAGCGTCGCCATAACGTCAAAGGTAAAATCGTATGTGACGGTAGTAGAGGAGAGCACGGCAGACCTATTCTTCTTGTGGACGACTACACAGGTTCCAGAGCCACTCTAAGCGAAGCGTGCCGCGCTATACGCTCTGCGAAAATCACGAATCCCATCTACCCGCTCACCATCGCATCCGTTAAGTGGCGCCAAGGCCAGCCTGGCCTCGTGTAACTAGCACCACTGGTGTTTTGACAGAGTGTTTGAAATCAACTCCTGAGAGACTGTCAAGAAATTGGTGATGATGATGAAATGACCATTAGCCCACATGAGCTCGCGCATTTTCCGGCGGCCTGAAAGGCCAGCAAGATGTATAGCCCCGGGCGTAGCCCGGGGTAAACTTCAAAATACACTCTGAGCGCTGTAAGTGCGACACATCCATGCGAAACATGAGCCGCACTTACAGCGCCCCAGAATTTTCTATGCTTCACGCCCCCCCCCTTCCGGGTGGGGCTACAATAAGTCAACCCTCCGGGCCTCATGAAAACGTACATGCATTTGGAGCGCCTGCGAGGTGTCCTGTCGCTCTCTCCGAGAGTGTAAAGAAATTGGTGGTGATGATGAAATGGCCGTTAGCCCACATGAGCTCGCACATTTTCCGGCGGCCTGAAAGGCCAGCAAGATGTATAGCCCCCGGGGAGACAGAGGGCTCTACAAAACATATCAGAGAAAGGTGACGACACCGTTTTTGACATTGTATATGGCGCCGGCGATTCCAATTTTGCCCTCTTGTTCAAGTTGGAGGAGGGCTGAGCTCTTTTTTCGAATAGTCGCCATAGCGATGCGAACATTCGCAACAGCTACTTTGTCGACGAATTCATCGGTCCCCTGAAGAACGCCATATTGCTCTGCTGCCTCGTCGACGGCAGGTTGGATATTTTCAAGCATCTGAGCGACATATCCCTCACCTTGCCCCTGGCACGCTGCGGTGACCGCGCCGCAGTGTGTGTGACCAAGGACTACAATTAATTTCGATCCTGCTATTAAGCAGGCGAATTCCATGCTACCTAAGATGTCGTCATTGATGAAGTTGCCGGCGATACGGATGCTAAAAATGTCTCCGAGCCCTTGGTCAAAAATTAGCTCCGCTGATGTTCTTGAGTCGATACAACTCAAGATGGCAGCGAAGGGATACTGACCGCTGCTAGTATCGTTGACCTGTTGCAGTAAATTTCTATTGGCTTTGAGGTTCTTTTGAAAACGCACGTTTCCATCAATCAGAACTTGTAGTGCAGACGTGGGGTTAATGGATGCCTGACTGTTAGCTGTGTGAGTTTTCATTGGGCCTACGGGTCTTCGGTTTACTTAAGTAAGGGACAAGATACATACTATTGGCTTGTTCGTCTCGGTTGTGGACCATCATTTATACACGTCGGAGTAAAAAATCTTCAATGCGTACATGTTCCCTTGGTAGGCAAATTTATTCTTGGGATCCCAGGTCCATTATTCTAGTAACCGTATTCGTTAGCCTGATGCTGTTACAAGTGATCATTTTTACTAGTATTCACGACTTCCAGACCCTCCTTCATCGACTGCTCGTGAGATTTGCCCAAGAGCGTTCGTTAACATGGTGAAATAGCGCTGTTCAACGGAGGTGCTCTCAGGGTCCCACATGCCTATCATGTGAGAAGAGGCCATTTCATGCTTTGTTGTCTCAATTTCATCTAAAGTTCTAGGGATTTGAGCCGGCACTTTTAGCAGTGTGTCAGCAGGCGCCACAGGGATCGCATCTGCATCTGCAGATGGGGCGGTAGCAGTAAAGAGAAGTTGTGCATATTTGCTTTCTTCTGAGTAGACAAAGTCAGCCCTGTGCTTGCGCATCAATGAAAATCGGTAGAGGGCCTTCTCAACGGTCATTTGTTCCTTGGAAATTCGTTGATAATGCACAACTTTATCCAAAAGGTGGCTTGGATCGCGTAAACCAGTCACCACCTGTAACCCTTGAAGGTCCATGGCTTGGAATACGAGAAGGCCTATGTCGGTGTTATAGGGGCTCACGACCACATCGCAGTCCATTATTAAGCTCTTAAGAAGTTCTCGGTTGATTGAACGGTCTTCATTGAGTTCCAACACAGTCATGTGGCCATCTAGGCGAAGGGTGATGTTGGTCTTGGTTTGGAGCTCATCTTGTAGTTTGGCAAAGAGCTGAATGTAGCAGATGCGCTGGTCCATGTTACGCCCACTACTGGTCAAGCAGGCTGTGGACAGACGAGAGGAGAGATCTATGTTGTCTAGATCAAAGTGCTGTGTTGCTAGTGTATCTAGAGCACTCGTGATCGTAGGTGTACGGTTGTAGTGGGCCAGCTCCATGATGTTGGGCAACTCGGATTTTGGGTCGATCTCCAAAGTCTTAGTTAAATTCGGTTTTTGGAAGGCAAGTGTGGCTTTGATAAAGGTTGCTGCATTCAGTAGGCTTAGGTTGACCGAACGCTCGATTGCATCGTCGTTTACCAACCGTCCGACTAAACCAGGCAAGCTGATGACGAAACCTGGCGCAGGGTAGCTCAGGGTTTTGTCGGTACATTGCACCTCGTAGGTGCCTTCGGTCATCGGGGCTTGCTCGTCGATTAAGACCTGCGACATAAGTCGAAGAATTTGCAGACCCAGTTGTCCGTTGCAACCTGCATTGGCGAGGTGTGTAAACCCAGACATGTTTACCTGGTCGTCAAATTCCGGAAGTGTTGCAGAAGGATCCTGTATACAGCGTTCAGCTTCTAGGAAGGTGGGCTTATTGGCGCCGTTTCTGAAACGGAACACGGTAGAATCATCAACGTCTTCCTTGCTGACCACGAGACACGCGTTAGTGTCCATGGTAGGAAAGGCGCTGTGTAGCAGGAGCTGATTCCGTTTCAAAGGTTCATCCTCTTCTCCGAAACGTAGCTCAACGTCAGGGGGAAATAGCTGGTCTTTGATACCTTGGGGAGTGTTGCGCAGTACATGTGTTAGAAGTGCACTTGGAGGAAGTTGATTAACTACGCCAGAGTCTTCGTTATCTAGCGCGAGCATATGAATAAGCGCTTGTCGGTACAGATCTATGTACTCCGTGTTAACAGGCTCTGATCCAGTAAGTTCGGTTGCTAGCTTCACTGCTAGCTTTTCGGTGTGTATGTCCTGTCGGGATATAACGAGATCACGCATGAAATCGATCACACAGGATATGACCCGATGGGCGATCGAGCCTTCATCGAAGTTGGTCTGAATTTCAATCAGATCTACACAGTGCTTGGCTAGTCGAGTCCCGTCTTCAGACCAGTAGATGATATCACGACAGGAAGGTAAACACGGGAACATAATATGCCTAGTATAAGGATTTGGTGGTTAAAGTTCTTTTGGTAGGTTATTATATTTACTATTAATAGTCAATATTTAATGCCTGTGAGTACTTAATTGATTAGTTTGTTTTAATGGTTCGCTATGCTTGTGTGCTTTGATTTTGTGAGCGCGCTCAGGAAGTCACGATATGGATAGCAAGTAGCTGTCACCGGCCATTTGTGAGATAACGACTCACTTCTGGAAACTGTAGACGGAGCCCAACTCTAGAATTTGGGTGAGTTCATCTAGTGCCGTGCGCGATTCTCGGAGTAGACTGGGATCGCGGAGGTCGTCGGGATGAAGGCTATCTCGGTAGTGGCGTTGTACCCACGAGACTAGAGTGGCGTGTAGCTCTTCCGTCATGAGTACACTTTGGAGCATCTTGCCTTGTTCGCTTTCTGTGAGTACAACACGTAGTCGCAAGCAGGCGGGGCCACCTCCGTTGTGCATGCTTTCGCGCAGGTCGAAAAAGCGAACGTCGTCGATGGGGTTAGATGAATCGCCAACGATCGCATCGACTACAGCTTTTACGCGCTGCGAGTCGAGCGCTTCTTGGGGTGCGACGAGTAGCATGCGTCCGTTTGGTAAACTGACTATTTGGGAATTGAAGAGGTAAGAGTCTACAGCTTCTTGTACGGTCAGCTGATTTACGCTCACTGGGACAAAAATAAGCGGCTCTTGGTAGCTCGCTTCGAAGGCGTTTCGGAGCCTTGTTAGTGTATTTTTTGTGTCGACGAAAGCACTCTCGTGATAAAGAAACACGTTTTGGTTGCCCACAGAAATGACGTCGTTGTGGAAGACACCTGCATCAATGGTTTGGGGATGTTGCTGCGCGTACAGTGTACTCTCGGGCGAAAGCTGATGTAGGCGCGCAATGGCTTCGGAGGCTTCTAAGGCCTGTCTAGCAGGAAATTTTTTTGGTGAAGACCCAGGGTTTGAGTAGGTCATCCCATACACAAAAAATTCCACACCAGGGGTCCCATAGCTTGTACAAAAACGCGTGTGGTTGGCAGCTCCTTCATCGGCCAACATAGGCGTGCTTGGAAGGGGTTTGTGGACAGTGAAAGCGTCGGTGTCGGAGAAAATTCTGCTTAAAACTGCGTGAGTCGTGATAGCTTCCTGCGAGCGGTGAAGTTGACTCATGAGGTTTGCCGGAGTGATGTGCACTTTTTTATCATGACAGTCAGGTGATGGACTAACAGTAGCAGCATTTGCCGTCCACATCGCCGCTGCGGAATAGGCGCGTACTAGCAACTCCGGATGTGAGTTAGCGGCGCTTTTGATGACGTCGCCGTCCGTGCGTCCTTCGATGCCAATACTTCGAAGAAATGGGATATTGGGGCGTTCGTGCGGAGGGAGCACAGCCTGTGGGATGCCGATATCCATGAGCGTGCGCATCTTCGACAAACCCTGAAGGGCAGCTTTTTTAGGGTTTGATGTCTGCTGGCTGTGGGACATCGAAGCGACGTTTCCGAAGGCTAGGCCACCGTAGTTGTGTGTGGGCCCTACGATCCCATCGAAGTTGACTTCATGCGCTGTCACAGAGTAATCCCCGGCATTATTGTATCAGGAATGGCAATGTTAGGGTTCTCCATGGATGCCACAGGGTAGGCGCAGTAGTCTGCGGCGTAGTAGGCGCTAGGGCGGTGGTTACCGCTGAGACCCACTCCGCCGAAAGGCATAGCACTGCTGGCTCCTGTTAGGGGCATGTTCCAGTTGACGATTCCCGCTCGAATGCGGTGACGAAAAAATTCCCACTCACTGGCATCATCACTAAGGAGACCTGCGGATAGGCCAAATGCGGTTCTGTTTGCTATTTCGATAGCGTTTTCGAGAGTGTCGTAGCGAATCACTTGGAGCAGAGGGCCAAAAACCTCTTCGTCAGGCCGATGGCTGAGTCTGGTGACGTCGACGATGCCAGGAGTGATGAAGGCCCCTGTGCTGCCGAAGCGTTCCATGGGAAGAAGCATGTCTGCGCCGTGTGTCACCAGCAGTTGCTGGGCGTCTACGACAGAGCGGGCAGCAGGAGCGCTGATGAGTGGCCCCATAAAAGGCTCGGGTGTTTCTTTGAAGCTCCCTACCTTGAGATTTTTTGTGATTTCTAGGAGACGCTCCAGTACGCGGTCTCCTAACTCACCATCTGGAAGAAACAGGCGCCGGGCACATGTGCAACGCTGGCCTGTTGTTAGGAATACAGAGAGTGTGATGATGTAGGCCGCGGCGTTGACATCCGTAATTTTGGAAACAACTAGGGGGTTGTTACCGCCAAGTTCCAACGCAAGGATTTTTCCGGGATGTGTTCCGAAGTGCTTTGACAGTGCCTTTCCGGCGCCGACACTGCCAGTGAAGAAAAGGCCGTCGACGTTAGGGTGTTGAACGAGTGTCTGCCCGCTGTCTCTTCCTCCTTGCACGAGGTTCAAGACCCCTGGAGGCAGGCCAATTTCATCCCATATCTCTACTGCACGTTCCGCTACGAGCGGCGTCATTTCGCTAGGTTTAAACACGATGGTATTGCCGGCAAGAAGCGCGGGGACGATATGTCCATTAGGTAGATGCCCCGGGAAATTAAAGGGGCCAAGGACTGCAACGACCCCGTGAGGCTTATGCCTGGTGATAGTAGTAAGTGAGTTGTTGTCCTGCCGCAAGCTCTTACATCGGTCTCCATAGGCACTGTAGGAAATGTTGACTTTGCCTACCATAGCCTGGACTTCGGTGTTAGCTTCCCACAGCGGCTTGCCTGTTTCACATGAGATCGCCGTCGCAACAACATGACTCGACTCCTTCAGCCGTTTAGCGAAGGCTTCCAAGTATTTCATGCGTACATCTACATCGAGCGCTGACCAATCTGGCAGAGCTTTCCGTGCTGCAGATAGCGCGGAGTCTACTTCTTCAGGCGTGGCAGTACGACCCTTCCAGACCTCTTTGCCATCGGCGGGATCGATCGAGACTAGGGGTAGACCACTTCCAGGGCGCCAGCGTCCTTCGATATAGTGATGTCCGCGAATTTGCATAATAGTGTACTCACGTCAATAGGTAGCGGATAGTGTCACCGGGGGATACACCTAGAGCGTCGGCGGCTTCGTCACTAAGTGCGATGCCCCCTCCGGGCGCTTCTCCGACAACGTCATGGATGGCTCGATAGTCACGAGATTCGTTACTGATGATGGCTTCAATACCCTTAACAGGGGTGCCTTTAATGGCTTTCACCTGTGCCCTTTTACTTTGTGCTACGCTACGTATTTGTGTAGCCAACGCGGCAAGTTTGGGGCCACCATCAAAGATGTCAATATCGCCGGTGGGTTGAAACCCCTGTTCTGACAGCATATTCAAAGCAGCGCGCGTATTGGCATGTGTCTTACCTATCGCTTTACGCGCTTCTTGGGGGAGTAGCGCTGCATAGATGGGGAAACTGGGGATTATGAGGGAGACAAAGGAAGGATCGTTGGCAAACTCCCTCATGATGTCCTTGAAGGAAAGATCAATGAATCTACGGCCTACAGCTTCCCAGAAAGGACTGTAGCATCCCTTTTCTATACGACCGCGTAGCTCGACGATGACACGTTCGTGAAAACTGTCAGGGAATGCGGCAATGAAAAGGAAGCGGCTTAGGGATAGAAGCTTTCCAACACCTAGTTTGCGGTATTTTGGACTGAGATAGAGGCCTGCGACCTCTGAGGCGTAGTGCTGCTTTTGGACGGGCTGTAGAAGACGTCGCTCTTTGCCTAGACGGAGCTTGGTTTTGGGCTTAACGAGTTCTTCCACTCGGTAGAAGTATCCTGACTCAGAACCGCGCGTACGTGCGTTTATGGCACACGTACCTCCGAGTTGATTGGCTTGGATGTCATCTAATACAAAGATGTAGAGTCCGTCGCCTTTGCCGTTGGAATTGGCGAAAGTCGTCACAGATTGCTGAATACGTGCTCGCAGTGCGTTGTGGTTTTTAGGAAGAGAGGTGACGCCAACGCCTACGGTTTGAGCAAACTTTTCGTAGGCTTCGAGATCAGCTTCTTTGATGGGACGTATGACTTTCATGCGGTCCTACATTTCGTGGGATGGGATAGCCTGCTCTTTCGCGGTCTTGATTAGGGTTTGTTCGATAATATCGCACACGCTGTCGATGTCTTCGTTTGTCACTGCAGCAGCAGGCATAAGGAAGCGTGCACGTGCAGGTGCTCCACCGGCAAGAAAGCTGATGACTCCAGCTTCAAAAAGAAGGTGGGTAAAACGTGTTACTGCTTCTGGCTCTCCTCCAAACGGGGTGAAAGCTGTCATGACGCCGATGCCATATGGGCCTTCAACCCAATGCGGGTGACGCTCTCCAATAGCATCAAGATTTTGACTGAAGCGGTTTTGTATTTCGACGATACGTCCTGCCGGCCCGTAGAATTTGTTATCTTGGAGGTGTCTAAGCATAAAAATAGCGGCCCGAATT
The DNA here is from genome assembly GCA_021772415.1 of Chlamydiota bacterium. Lineage (GTDB taxonomy): Bacteria > Chlamydiota > Chlamydiia > Chlamydiales > JAJFMA01 > JAJFMA01. The sequence goes on along the minus strand of JAJFMA010000028.1, from coordinate 339 downwards.
GCACTAGTGCTACCAGTAAAAGTCTGGCTTAATAGCCCGGACTGCGGTTTGTAATCGGAGCGAAATAGTGTTGCACATACCTGTGTGAGCTTGCCAATGGTGACAATGTCAACATAGTCGTCGAGTTCAAAATACTTGAAGGCAAACATTTCCGGTGTGCGCCCGAATGTTTGCACTTCGTCAGCAACGACGGTCACTCCGTGTTCACGGCAGAGTCCCATAAGGGCGACAAAATAGTCACGAGATCCAGGGTAGAATCCACCTTCACCTTGGACAAGCTCAAAAAACATTGCAGCATGCTGGTGTGGGTGGCGGGCAAAGTGCTTGTTGAGGACATTG
>JAJFMA010000270.1 GCA_021772415.1 Chlamydiota bacterium | reverse complement strand
ACATCGCTGTTAAGCGTGCCATCTTCTAAAACAGATGCTGCGTCATTGACAGCTACCGGAGCTACGTTGATTTCCATCGTCTCAGTGTCTTGGTCATCTTCAGCGGCGACGCCATTGTTGACAGTAGAGTCAGAGTCAAGTTGGTCCGCAGCCGTAAGTTCCGCAGTGATAGCTGCTGTGGTGCTAGCATACCCTCCAGGTATCTTGCCTGTCATACCTATAGTAATAGAGTCACCAGCCAAAAGTGGGGAAGTTACGACGAGAGTATTTCCTACTAGAGAAACACCAGGCGGGAGCGACGTGGTAGCGAGCGCCGTGAGATCTGTAGTCAGCGTAATAGTGCTACCTGTCGAAGCACCAAAACCTGCATTGGACAGAATAACATCGAAATCGACGTCGTCACTAAGGTTAGGATGACCAAGGCTTGTCTTCACGACATCGACACTTAGGTCGGCTTCGATGTTCTCGGCATTGACGGCGATGTTATCGATAGCAAAGCGCTCACCTCCTTGATTCGCAGTTCCTAGAGACATTAGTCCTTGCCACGATGTTGAGAAGGTATCTCCGACCGTAGGAACCGTAAACTGGAAGTGGTAGGTAGCATCTTCGTAGACGTTGGTCCCCGACACTCCCCCACGTCCTAAAGTGTCTTGAACTGTGGCTCCTGAAAATGGTGCACCTTCAAGGAATGGAAAATTGTTGGGGAAAGATTGGGTGTGCACGTCCCCATCTCCACTTGAAACCAGTCCCGAGAATCCTGTGTGCACTGCTGGTACTCCATTGACAAAAACATCAAAAAGGTCGGGAGCACCTTGGAAGCGGCTTTCTACAAGTGTTGTTCCATCCCAGGTCCCCGTAACATATATGTCGAAGGCGATCGTTAACGCGTTGTGTACCGCGGTGATTCCAGAAAGATTTAGTGTGACCGTCTCTTCTCCAAAGCGTCCGAGGTATGTTTGTCCCCCACCCACAGTGTCATTTTCCGTGCCGATGAATCCTTTGGTGACAGAGTTTGAAACACCTGGATTATCCACTACCGAAAAAACGGACAGATTTGGAGAAGCTCCTTCGAAGTCTTCTCCATAGACGTTTGCACCACCAACAAGGGTGACTGGGCTTACTGTAATGTTGACGGTGTGGACACTGCCTTGCAGGGTACCATCATTAATTCGGTATGTGAATGAATCGGAGCCTGTGAATGCAGCGTCTGGGAAGTATCCAAAGGAACCATCAAAATTCCTAAACAGAAGTCCGTTGGAGGTAGGAGAGACTATTTCCACTTCAAAATTGCTTGAGTCGGCGTCCACGGCTCCATTGGTCATTCCTGTGGAAACGGGAATGTTGAGGCTAAGGTTTCTACCCGTTGCATAGTTGTGGGTCTGTCCAACGGGTGTCACAGTATTCGGTGTGACATCTACAAAAATGAGTTCCCTGCCACTGCTACCATTTGTTGCTACCACGATGGCCGTGTTGTTTAGGTCGATTATTTGGTCAACACCCGGTGTTGTCGTTGAGGTGATGGTCATGATGGACTCAAGCCCTAGCGAAGTGCCGTCGGATTGAAACAAAGTCAGTACCCCACCATTTAGATTAGCGCTGAAGATCGCTCTGTTTCCAACACTGGTGATATTCGCCGGATTACTGTCTCCCGAGCTGTTGATATCATGAATCTGCCTTGTGCCCTCGAACGTTCCGTCGGTCTTGAAGAACTCATTTCCATCGGCATTGTTGTCAGCACTGAAAAAGAGAAAGTCTCCAATCACTGTAAGGTTATCTACATCGGAATCGTCAGCAAGATTGTTGATATCTCGAGAAATATTTGTATTGGCGATGGTCCCATCGTTTGTAAAAAATAGCTCTCTCCCAGTTGATCCGTTATTCATCGGATCGGCTACGAACCATAGTTGATTGTTGAAAACCGTAAGTTGCTCGGGAGAGCTGCTGTCAAATCCGTCTGCAAGATCAAATGCTAGCTCCACCAGACCTGTCGCTGGGTCATAGATGTGTATTTCATTTCCAACGGTAAAGCCTGCGTTGCTGCCTGTGCCACTCATGAAAAGCCTTCCATCAAAGACGGTAAGCTCGTTGGGATCGAAATCGAGATCAGCGGTTCTTTCATTATCGGTAAGGAAGGCGGTGTTGGAAACTGGATCAAAGCGATATAGTTCAAGACCTATTGCACTACTAACCTCACCACGGAAAAAGAGTTGGTTGTCAAATGCGATAAAGCGGTCAAACGTGGTGAAATTGATGTTGTAGGATTGCAATGTATCGCTGGCGTCAATCCTGTGTAGATCGCTCCCTGTACCATCGTCCGCCTTAAAGAAGAGCTCGTTCCCGACAACAGTGAGCAGAGAGGGATTCGAACTTCCTGAGGCGTTGATATCCAGCACTTGTACAGTGCCTACAGTTGTTCCGTCGGTTTTCCAAAGCTCCACGCCGTCGACACCGTCATCTGCGGTAAAATAGAGCTCGCCATCGAAGATGGCAAAGTTAGCTGGAGAAGAGTCGCCGCTAGTGTTGATGTCTTTAACGAGGACGGTCCCTGCAGTAGTTCCGTCGGTTTTCCATAGCTCTATGCCGTTGGTGCCATCATCGGCAGCGAAGAAGACTTCGTTACCGAACTTAATGAGGTTGTCGGGGTTTGAATCGCCGTTGGGATTGATGTCTGCGGCAGTGACATTGCTAGGGTGCGCTGTCTGCACATCGATTGTGGCGGTGTGTGTTGTTGCCGAAAGCAGTGTGCCGTCAGAAATGCGGTAGGTAAAGGTGTCATTGCCATTGAATCCAAGATTAGAGGTATATGTGAACGACCCATCACCATCGAAACTAGTGAGGAATCCACCTGTGGGTTGGGTCACTAAGACCACTTTTACTGTAGAACTTTCGGTGTCTGAGGCTCCGTTGGCTAGCCCATTAGCTGCGTTTACTGTGATTGATGATGCAGCTCCTGTGGCATAGTTCCTATCCTGTCCCGTAGGCCTGTTGTTGTTAGGGGTGACATCGAAGACGAGCAGTTCCACTCCTGCTGTTCCGTTGCTAGCAGCAGTATAGAGCTTATTATTGAACCCAAAAGTTTCATTCACTTGAGGTGTTCCTGATGACATAACATCGTGGAGCACGGATGTGCCGGCATCAAAGCCATCAGATTGAAATAGGTCTACTTGGCCATCGGAATTTGTTCCAGAGAGCGCTGCCTGGTCCCCCACGCTGACGATGTTCATCGGTGAGCTGTCGCTGGAGTTGCCGTCTAGATTTTGCACTAGTGTGGCGAAGAAGATACCATCGGTTTTGAATAGTTCCACACCGTTGGTACCGTTGTTCGCGGAAAAGAAGGCAAAGTCGCCTACTACCGAGAAATTGCTTGGACTCGAGCTACTACTTCCATTTCTGATATCCGAAATCAGTCGCGTTCCTGCAACTGTACCGTCGGTGCTGTAGAGTTCTTCACCGACGCTTCCATCATCGGCTGTAAACACAAGTCGATCACCGACGACGATGAGATTGTCTGGATTAGAACCTGATGTGCCAGGTCGAAGATCAATAAGTTGGCTGGCGGTGCCTGGTGTAGGATCGAAGACGTATAGCTCTTTCACATTACCCCCGCCGTTGGTTTCGGCTGCAGAGAAATAGAGCTTTCCATCAAAGACGGTCAATGAATCAGGGTCGGCGTCAAGATTTGAGGTGTTGGAACTCACCACCAAACTAACCGTGTCCGGACCAGGGTCAAAGCGATAGAGCTCAAGGCCATCGCTGCCTGCACCGTCTTCGCCCCTGAAAAAGAGATCTCCATCGAAGGAAATCAGTCTATCAATAGTTGTGAAAGAGGATGTGTTTGCGTAGATAGTAACGGCGCCGCCGGTAGAAAGACTCATGAGCTTGCGGCCCGCGCCGTCATCGGCGGTGAAAAAGAGGTCACTGCCTACAACGGTGAGATCTAGCGGGTCGCTGTCTCCGGACCCGCCATTGATGTCGCTAGTTCTTGTGGTCGTGCCGGTAGTGGTAGTCTCCCAAAGCTCACGGCCCTTGTTGTCTCCATCAACAGCGAAATAGAGCTTGTTGTTGAAGACGACAAATCCCGAAGGATTGGAATCGGATTCACTAAAGTCCTTGACCTTAACGGTACCTCCCGCAGTCCCATCGGATTTCCAAAGATCTCTTCCATTGCTGCCGTCATTAGCAGAAAAATAGACTTCGCCATTGAACTCAGTGAATTCCGCTGGTGCGCCATCCCCTGACCCTGAATCGATGTCGACACCCACAGAGCTGTAAACAGAGGCAACCGTAATGTTTGCTGTTGCCGTTGTTAGGGACCTTAAGGTCCCGTCATTGACACGGAAGGTAAAGCTGTCGACACCGGTAAAACCGATGTTGGGGACGTACGTGAAAGAACCGTCGGGATTGAAGTCAGTGATTAGACCATTTGAGGGCGAGGTTTCAAGCTCAACGAGAAAGTTGCTGCTGTCAGCGTCGGTTGCTCCAACTGTCAGTCCACTGGCTGCGTTGACAGTGAGGCTTGTTGAAGCACCCGTGTTGTAGTTCTGCGTAGCGCCGGTGGGGCGAACGCTGTTTGCTGTCACATCGAAAAAGTGCAGTTCCTGTCCGTTTGTGCCGTCGGTTGCGCTAACATAGACTTTGCCATTGAATCCAAAGATAGAATTGATGAAGGAATGACCACTACCGACATTGATGTCTTGGAACAGAATGGTACCTGCGTTGGTCCCATCCGACAGGAAGAGCTCGATACCGTTGCTATTACTCCGTGCGTCAAAGACAACTTTGTTGTTGATAGATGCCAATCTGCTTGGAGCGGAATCGAGGGTTCCGCTTCGTATATCGGAAACAACAACAGTTCCATTCTCGGTACCGTTAGAGCGCCATAGCTCGCTTCCATTCGGGGAGTTGTCATCAGCTTCAAAAAAAAGAAAGTCCCCTACGACCGTCAGAAAACTTGGATTGCTGTCAGTAACGCCGGACCTGATGTTTTTCAATACCTTGGTGCCGCCTGCCGTTCCGTCGGTGACCACAACCTCTACACCATCGTCAGTAGTATCCGCGGAAAAATAAAGCTTTCCATCGTATACAGTAAAATCACTAGGGTTGCTATCGAGTGAGCTTAAATGTAGATTTGTTAAAAGTGATACGCTATCGGTACCCGGATCATAAACATGGACTTCACGGCCTACAGAACTTTGCGCATCAGCTGAGAAGTAGAGCTTTCCATTGTATTCGGTCATGCCGTTGGGATTTGAGCTTGATGCTCCCGATGCAAGATTATCGGTTAAGCTAACCATGCCCGTTCCGGGAGCGGGATCGAAGCGGTATAGTTCGTCCCCTGATGAACCGTCGTCTCCTTCGAAGAACAGGTCTCCGTTAAAGGCAACAAGATTGTCAATGAGATTGAAGGTGCCGTTAACACCATTGATGTCGTACGAAGTGAGTACTTCTGATGTAGTGATACTAAAGAGGTCAATACCCCCGCCATCATCTGCGGTAAAGAAAAGTTCATTTCCCACGACCGTTAAGTTGGATGGATTGGACCCCATTCCGATGCCGGTATTGACATCGACAGCAAGTTTAGTAGTTCCAGAGCTACCCTGACTTACCCAAAGTTCGGTGCCGTCGGTGCCATTGTCAGCACTGAAATAAAGCTTGTTGTTGAACTCCACAAAATTGGAGGGATTGGAGCCTATACCTGCTGCGGTGTTGATATCTTTTACCTGAACCGTACCCGCAAGTGTGCCGTCTGTCTTGTAGAGCTCCACGCCGTCACTACCATTGTCTGCAGCGAAAAATACCTCGCCGCCGGCTTCCGTAAAGTTGCTGGGGTTCGAACTCCCAGCAGCGGGGTTGATGTTGGCAAGAGTGAGCAGGTGATTCCAGCTGTGGATGGTGGCGGCGTCAAAATACAAAGAGTCTGCGGCAATGTCTCCATACTCCAGGTGCCAGTCGCCGCCTAAGGCTGCGCTACCTGTGTCGTCGTAGGATGCGGCAACGGTGATGCTGCTTCCGTCGCTATCAAGGAGCACATCGATGAGATTGAGGACTTCAGTGCCGGAATCAGCGAAGTTACATGCTAGGAAGTCAACGCGGCCTCCATCTTTAATGAGGCCACCGATGTCGTGCCAAAAATCTTGAAGAGCGTCGTCATTGGAGACGCTGTCCATCGATACTAACACGTCGTTAGTGAGTGAAAACTGCCCCGCATCGCCGTGGTTGACGAAGGCAATACTGTCGGCAACCTGGCCTCCGAGGGCGAAATCGAGCTGTGTGACGATATCACTAAGTGATGCGCCGCTGTCATACACGATGACTTCGGTATTATCGGTCGCCGCATCGATGAATGTTTGAATGTCGGGGATATTAGAAGAGACAACAAGGATATGTAACTCTTCACCGGAATCAGCATCGTCAGGGTCACCAGTCGCCGGTGGAGCAAGAGGGTCCGTAAACGCCGAATCCGGCGTTTCAAGCGTAATTTCCTCGCTACCCGATATATCGGAGTCCCCAAGCGCTGAATCGGCGATATCCGCAACGACGGCGGCGACGGCCGCGTCGAATAAAATTCGTTTTTCTAGCGGTACTATTCTTATTATCATGTTTTTATGCACCTTTTTTAAGGGTACAATACCCTAACTATATTATAACATAATTGTATTTAAATATTAATTAACTAAATAACGATTCTGGAATGATTTTTTGTGTGCGAGGCGCTTATTACGCTTGAGATCCTTGCTGGATCAGGCGTTTTGTGTGTGATGTTTTCGTCTTCGTTTGCAGCGAGTAGCCGTCCTTTAGCTCGGCAAAGACTCATAGGCCCGTAATCGAGAAACCTATTTTAGACCTAGGATGTCGATAAGCCTATTGTAGGTGTTGTCGTCGCCATCTTCTCCAGATTCCGATAGTGGCAATGCGTTGGCATCATCTGCTAGCTGGAGGAATACATCTGCCAAATCATCGGTTTGGTTGGGCATTCCCAGAGTCTTACGCACACGGTCTAGAGCTTCTGACAAGTTGTAGAAATGTGAAGACAGTGTATCGGACTGAGACGGTGTGGGCTCACGAATCAAAGCAGTCGCTATACTCATTGAGCTGTTGTTTAGGTATGTAAATCCAGTCATTGTACCAGTACTAGTCATTTGGTTTAAGCCGTGGATGCCATAGAACCCTAAGGGCTGTCCATTCCGAGATTGAGTGTTTTCACTTTCTTGTCTGTCTTCAAAGGCGAATCCATCATCTTGATTAAATACTGGTGGTTGAGTGATGGTGTTCAAGTTGATGGTGAATGTCTTCACCGCGGTGTCAATTCCACCGTTTGCGGTGCCGCCGCTGTCGGTAAGGAAGACCTGTACTGTCGTAGATCCGACCACGTTTGGAGCGGGATCATAAGTTAGATTGCCGGCAGCATCAATGGCAGGTGCGATAGTGAACAGCGCTGGATCTGTTGCTGCGGTGGTCACCACTAGAGCCTGACCTGACTCGTTAGCAGGTCCTGCGCTTGGATTCGTCATAAAGCCAGGAACACTCTGTAGTCCAGGAGATCCCTCGAAGGATTGATCACCTAGGATGTCAAAGCTAGGTGCATCGTTTACAGGAATCACTGTGATAGTGAATGTCTGGGTGCCACTAGTGTCCACGCCACCATTGGCTGTGCCACCATTGTCCATGAGTATAACTGTGATGTCTGCAGTACCAAAGGCATCAGGCGCCGCAGTATAGCTGAGATTTCCGTTTGCATCGATGACAGGGGCAGCACTAAAGAGAGCTGCATTGTTGTTGTTGGTGACATTGAAGGTCAGCGATTGTCCGGATTCGTCAGCGGGGCCTGCAGAGAGCGCGCTGGCAAAGTTATTCACCACTTGTGCGCCTGCATCCTCAAGAGAATCTGCAGGATTAGCGGCGATGTTAAAGCTCGGTGCATCGTTGACGGGTGTGACATCAATGGTGAAGAACTGTGTGTCACTGAGGTCGTCGCCACCGTTTAGGGTGCCGCCATCATCCATCAGTTCTACAGCGATAGTGGCTGTTCCGTTGGCATCAGGGCCGGCGGTGTAGGTGAGGTTTCCACTCGCATCGATAGCTGGGCCAACACTAAAGAGTCCGGGGTTGGTATTGTTCACTACATTGAAGGTAAGTAGCTGCCCGGATTCGTTTGCAGGGCCTGCAGAAATCGCTGTAGCAAAGTTATTGACGGTCTGTGCACCCGCATCTTCGAGTATACTTGGTGGATCGGCAGCAATAGTAAAGCTTGGAGCATCGTTAACTTCAGCGACATTGATATTGAAGGTCTGTGCGGCGCTGGTATCGACACCGCCATCTGCTGTGCCGCCATCATCCATGAGGACAACCGAGATA